>DAOQNB010000844.1:0-3294 GCA_035335845.1 Acidobacteriota bacterium
AGACAGGTTGGACAATAAAGGTTATGAGAAATGTTACAATCAATGGATTTCTTCCCAGCTCCAAAAATGATCATATTCCCTCACAAGGTGTAGGTTTAGTTTTCGGTGAACGTTGACTAAACACTTAGCGCTTGAGGTTTCGAAAATCCCCCACGACATCAATCCAAAACAAGCGGGGGGTTCCGCTCTCCATTTGGAAGTGAACTACAAACTGATTTTTCGCTGTTTCAATCACAAAGAAAGGTTCTTCGATATCAAATGAAATGGTGGCCCAATAGTAACTAAGTTCCTCAGCTTTGGCCTTGCGCACAAGACCATCTTTGAGTTCAGGATATGTTGCCCAAAGAGTTTTCCAGAATGATGCCTGCTCTTGCTCAGTGCGAATTGCCCTGGCCTGTGCAATCACTGGTTCTGCCGCCGGAATCATCACAATTACTGGATTGGCATCTTGCAATGTTTGATTGGCCTGAGCTGAGAATGATTTCCAGAGCATCGGACCACAGCAAAAGGCCGGACCAATAATGGTTTTTGGAACCGCCTGAGGAGATTTTAGGGCTTTTTCGAGTTCGGCTTTCGCTTCTGAATTGACAGCATCGGGTGCCGGTTTGTAGTTGACGCCCTTTGGGATTTGTTGGGCGCCGATTGGGCAGGTAAACAACAAGAAAACCAGCAGTTTCAACAGCATGACAGGTGATTTCATTTTTCCCTCAACAAACAATGAGCCGAACAACCGCGCTGAACCGCAGCCTGACCAAACACAAGCACAAAGCTTTGCGCAAAGAAGAAAATAAATGAAGTTGCTTTCATTCTGAACAGGTAATCAGTTTTTACCATGTTTAAGGAATCCTGTCAGCCATGAGATTTGAAATGAGTTTTATTTGAAGGGGAAAGGTGTCGTGGTTTGCTATTCAGAATTTTCAAACCAGCGTGGGTCTTCCAGCTCAGCTTGATATTGCAACTGAGTGCCAAACCCAAGACGTTCAATCTGTCCAAAATAGGTCGAATAATCAAACTCCTCCTGGCATTCGTCAGGGCAAGGGTCCCAGATGACGTCAATCATCCAGGCCAGCCAGCGGGGTGGAGGCGGTCAGTTGCGGAAGTACTCAATGCGTTGAGACTCGTCAAAATTCAGATTCTTCCACCAGAAATCAAAGACTTCGGTATGAAATTCTCCGTCACCCATTCGCCAGCAAATGTCATACGGGTGAGTATCAGGCAACACAACCCAGGGCGGAGGAACTGGCCATACTGGCTGACCAGTCGTTCAATTTCTTTAAGGATGTGAGTGTCCGATTCTGAACTGGTTGGGGTGTTCATAAAGATTGTTGCTCTCGAATAATTGGCTGGCTTGAGTTCACGCCCTGTTGGGTTCGCGTAATACCATTTTGCAATGAGTACCTCATGTCAGGAAATAGTTAAGTAATTCAATCAAGTGAGCTTAGTGAACTACTGACTACTGACTACTGACTACTGACTGGTATAAAAGTGAGTCAATCGCTATTCTCAACGAAGCGGTTCAAGACAACTCCTGGGAGAGTTTGGTTCTCTTCTCTGGTTGCTGACACCTGTTGCGAGCAGTCAATGATGTTCTGGACCTTTCCATTTTGGATGAACACTTCAAGAACTTCCTTAAAATAAAATGGCTGAACAAACCCTCCACACCGGGGTAAGTTTTCAATATAGTCAGTACCAATCAATAAGCTTCCCGTAAAGTTGACCCGAAAGCCGGGCAAATTTTCATAATGTGCATAACTATCATCTGTTAAGACTGGTTTTTGGCCAAGAAATTCTTTCCCCTTGCCATATTTGATTTTGATTCGTTCGAGACCATTGTACCCGGCGCTAAAGCTTACCAGTCGGAGTTCTTCCTCTTCGATTGAATAAAGGCAATAAAATCCTTTCCAGCAACAGGATTGCACACAAAATGTGGGGATATCGAAATTCCTCGGATCAAACAGCCCTTCACCTTTTACTCCGCAGATCGCATATTTCTTTTCCTTAAAAAGCACACAATCTGATCGTTGGGCAGTCATTTTCTTTTCCTCCAACCTGATTTCGGGTAAGTGTCTTTGACGCCTGCCTTTTTTCACCCACTTTGGGTATTGTCCGGAAATGTATAGATTCCAATTCGACCCCAATTAACGCTTGCAGCCCGAGCCCCTTTTCCATCTATTTATTCAATCCTTGCCGAATGCCAAGCGCCATAATCAGGACACCACACGTGCGGTCTATCCATCGTTTTTGTGCTCGATAGGCAGCCGCAAAGGGAGCGTGCGAGAGCACAACGGCCACTGATCCGTACCAGATGGAGGCAATCACGCCAACGACAGACAGCATGGCCAGCAAGGTGCCAAAATTGACCTGAGCCGGAGCCGCCGATGAAAACACCGCCGCATAAAAGGCCACTGATTTGGGATTGGCGATGTTGGTGGCGATTCCGTGGACAAATGCCTGGGTGAGATTAGTTTTTTGAGCTTCCTCAGCTTCTGAGGTTGATAGGGGGTGAGTTGAAGTCAATAACTTCCAGCCAAACCAGATCAAATAGGCGGCACCTGTGAATTTAACCAGCAGGGCGACCCAGGGAAAAGCCGTAAACACAATGCCAATTCCCAGAATGGCCGAAGCCGCCCAAAACAGGTTGACCAGCACAATTCCAGCCACGAGCGCCAGTGCCTGAGAGCGTGTGGTGGCAGCGGCCCGATGTGAAACGGCGACGAAGTTGGGGCCAGGGCTGATAACTCCGACGCAATACACTGAAAAAACAGTAGCAACGGCGGTCCAATCAATCATAATTCCAGTCAGTAGTCAGTAGTCAGTAATTCACTCAGTTTATTTGATTGAATTACCTGGCTATCTTTGAATGGGAGCATTGCAAAATGGAATAACACCATTATGGGATGATGGCCTCGTATTTGCAAACAGCTAAACTGTTGAAAAAATTGTATTTCCCTGAACCCTGAACCCTAATTGGTCTCAGCACCATTTCAGACTCAGGATTCAGGGTTTGGGGGCAACCCAGTACAGGCCAGTTGCCACCAGTAAACAGACCAGAGCAACCAGATCGGCCAGGACGACCCGCCCAACCAGCGGGTTGTAGCCTCCGACCGACCAGGCAAGCCATAAAAATGAAACCACGCTGACAAAACCAGCAATGAACGCCAGTGGCTGGACGGCTGGCCGAAACGCGGCATAAAAGCAAAAGACTCCAAGTACCCCAAATAACACGGCCCGATGCCGCATCAGAATCACCAGATTTGGTTCGGTAAATGCCAGTCCATACAGGTTTGAAAGCTG
>DAOQNB010000845.1:0-3285 GCA_035335845.1 Acidobacteriota bacterium
TCAAGGTTGAAGCCGCACCCATCGAAATCCCCATCAGCACAATCTGGGTTTGTGGGGTGCGCGTTCTGACATAGTCAATGGCCGCAAGAATATCTCGTCGTTCATAAAACCCAATTGATGAAAACTCCGCCCGGCTTTGTCCATGGTGGCGCATGTCAAAGAGGAGCACACTGTTCCCGGCTTTCCAAAAATCAACCCCACGTTTGAGACCTTCATAGCGGGACCGAAACTGGCCATGGGCAATGATAAAGGTCGTGCTGGCTGCCGGGTTTGGCAGGTACCATCCAGAAACCTGATTTTGATCAGAAGCCGTAAATGCCACATTTTCAAATGAGGCACCATAGGCTGCCGGGGTGTCGGTTCGGTTTCGCTCGTCAGGGCGTGTGGGAGGTTTGGTAATAAACAAGCTGAGCAGAAACGGCACAATCAGAAAAATAAAAAAGGCGAGCATCAGTGTAACCCGAATCCCGGCACGCATGACCCGGTAGCGAAAGGTGAGTTCCTGAGGACGATGATCAAGTGTCGCGTGTGGATCATGAACCCATTGAATGCTCTTCCAGGCCAGCAATGTGAACCCGGCACAAAACAAACCCACGCCGACAAAACCAAATCCTTTGTAAAGTTCAGCACCCACCATGGCTGCGGTCGCAATGCCAAGCTGGGAAGACCCATTGCGTAGCGCCACATAGGCTGCCCGTTCTTCAGGTTTGACGAGTTCAGTGATGAGTGCTTGAAGGGGCGCCACCCGGAGCGAGGCGAGGAAGGCAGCCAGCCCAATCAGAATAAACAGGGTTGTGCTCCAGTGAAACGTCGGCACGATCAGGAGCAGGACGACCATTCCCAGGCTACTACGGACCGCAACTTGTTGTTTACCAAACCGGTCGGCCAGGAGGCCGCCAATCGCACCGCCAACAACGGCACCAAGCCCGGCTGTGGCATAAATCAACCCAACCTGATTGGATGTGGTATGAAACGCATCCGAGAGCCACGTTCCAAGATAGGTGGTAAACCCAACCAGTCCCCCAGAAACAAAGAAGGCGCTGATGATGCCAACCGCGGTTGACCGTGTACGGGTAGCCATCTCCCAAAGAGTTTTGAATGGAGAGGTGCTCGATGGTGGTGTGAGGTCAGCCGCAGGTGTGGCGGCACCGCTATCAGGGAGGGGAAACAGGCGTACCAGCAGACCTGCCAGCGCAACCAGAACGGCTGAAACCCCAAAAACCACTCGCCAGCTATAGAGTCCGGTCAAATACGTTCCAAGCGGGACTCCCAACACCGGAGCCAGAAAATAACTGACGGCGACGCCGCTCATCTGCTTTCCGCGTTTGGCATAACTCGAAGCATTGGCCAGGGCGGCAATCGCGAGTGCCGAAATCAACCCGCCAGCCAGCCCGGCCAGTGACCGCGCCAGAAAAAAGACGGCTACGTGAGGAGCAAATGCCGAGATGAGGCTGGCGGCTGAAAAAATCAGGGCGGCAATCGGAAGCCAGGTACCAGGACGAATCCGGCGGCTATAGCGCCCTAATCCAAGTGCCACGGCAGCGGCAGCCAACGAATAGCCGGTTACGCTGGCGGCTACGGTGGGCTTGGCGGCGTGGAGGCCAAAAGCAATTTGCGGGGTGATCGCACCGACGACCTGCGAGTCAATCAGTGCAACCAGGATGAGTAAACAGGCTGCCAGAACGGCAAAGCGTGAAGCCGGATTTGGTTCGGAAGACTCCGAGACGGAAGAATTCATAAGTGCTGGTTTTCGTGTCTGGTGCTGGCTGGTGGTTGAAATTGAGGTGAAAATCGCAATTTGCGTGCTGACGAATGAAGCATTCTTTCTGAGAGGGAAATCAACACGCAAATTGTAAAAACTCAAAACTCACTCATCGGCGAATTTGTTCACCTGATTCTCTGCACCATGTGGGTGGCCTGGGCACGATATGAGTCAAGTTTTTTCAAGACCCTTAAAAACTCTGATTCCTGAAAATTTAGGTGCTCATTGGCTAATACTTTGAAAAAGAAACAGGCCAGTCCTACGATAGAAAAGACAAAAAAGAGAAGAGAAATCGGAGGACTGACCTGTGAGAAAACCAAAAGACTGGGGACAGGGATACCCCAACCCAGAATGCAGCCAGTATAAACGATTAAATCGAGGAAAGGTGAGTGCGGTTGCCACCGATGAGACGCAAAGTGGAAAACGGCGGATCTTCAAATGCCGGGAATGAGGGAGGAGGTTCTCGGAGACACAGGATACGGTGTTTTTTGATCTGCGGACGGGAGAAGAAAAAGTGATAATGGTGCTCAAAATGCTGCTGGTGAACATGGGATTGAGCGAGATCAGTTTGGTGATGGGAGTCAGGCCAGGAACGGTGTGTGAGTGGTTGAGGCGAGCGGCGGAAAAAGCCGAGGAGATCAACCAGCATCTGATGCGGGAATTGGGAATCAGCCAGGTGCAACTGGATGAAATGTAGAGCTTTATCAAACGCAAACACAGTCTGGAAGCTGAGGCGGATGGCGAGAGTCCGGAAGCGGCAGAGGATCAACGCCAGTGGGTCTGGATCAGTTATGCACCGGAACTTCGACTGATGGTGGCGGACTGTGTCGGGCCACGGACCATTGAGACGGCACGGTGTCTGATTAAGCAGACTGCCGCCAGGGTGGCGGGAATCCCGGCCTTTTTCAGCGATGGGTTCAGTTGTTATTTCAATGGGCTGGTGGCGGTCTATTTTCAGATCCGGGAATTTGCCCGGACTGGACGCCGTGGCTGGTCTCGCCAGCCAGTGGTCGAACCTCACCCGGATCTGATTTATGCTCAAGTCGTGAAACCCCAAACCGGGGATCCGTACCCGATTCTCAAGCGCGTTTGCTGTGGAGCGGATCGGTTGGCGGCAGTTGGCTTGCAGATCAGTACCAGTTTGCTTGAACGTCTCAATCTCACCTTGCGCCAGGCGCTGGCGCCTCTGGTTCGCCAAACCTTGCACTTTTGCAAACAGCGCCGCCAGTTGGAACGCCGGGTTGTCTTCTTTCAGGTATATTCCAACTTTGCCCGTCCTCATTTGAGTTTGCATCTCCCGTTGCCCGATTCTAAACGTCGTTCCTCAGGCGTGATTCATCCCAAATGGAAACCTCGGACTCCAGGGATCGCCGCTGGGTTAACCGACCATGTTTGGACCTTTCGCAAACTCTTAACCGCTAAATTTGATCCGATTCAGAATCAAAGTATTAGCCGATGAGCACCATGATTTCAGAATTGAGAATGCTCAATGATATTTAGTCGAAGATGTGCGCTTCTGTTTT
>DAOQNB010000846.1:0-3284 GCA_035335845.1 Acidobacteriota bacterium
TGGGGAGCCGTTATCAATTGTTGCAAGGCCAGAACCAGCGGTGTTTCTGCAAGTTGGATTGGTTCATCTGGCAATGTCGCTGCCTTCTTTTGGCGATAGGCTTTCTGGGTTTCAAGAAAAAAGTCGGCAACTTCTCCAAAAAAGCCACCGATCTTGGCCACAAAAAGTTTTTGAAGAATATAATCTCTGACCTTTAAAACGGTAACCCCTTGTTCTTGCATCCACTTTCGGGTTTCATCCGCTGAGTGCAGACCCAGCATTCGTCGCCAGGCATCAAAATATTCCTGAAGTTCCGCTTCAGAAACAATGTTTTGAATATTCCTGTCGGTCATCATTGCCGCCTGGTACATGGCTCCGGCAATACAATCTTCCTCGAATTTTGAAAACAGTTTGTGATGGCCAACCACATCATCAATCAGAAACAGGCTTCGGACTTCAAACTCAAATCCATTGATGGAAAGCACGATTGAGGAATAAGGATTTTCAGATGTTTTTCGAAGTCGGAAGGCGCTACGTGGCAGGTTTTTTCCAGGTTTGAAGCACAGTGAATACATCCCTTCAGGATCTTCCACCAGAAACATCGGCAATCGGTGACGCTCATCATCCGGCCTGGACCAAATTGTCAAAATCTGCCCACCGGCCCGGTCCAGGTTGTGGTTTAACTCACCAATCAATGCTTCAACCTGGGCCGGCTCCATTTGATGGGCAACCAGGTTTTTCAGAGAAGTAGCCAGATCTATCCATGGAATCATAGTGTTGTAAGTTTGGAGGTTGGATTCAGAAGAGAAAGAACTATGCAGTTCTCTCGCCGGTCGGGGCGTTGGTTGACACCGAACTGGACTCCTGGGCACTGAGCAGCGCTTCCCGGTCCAGATACCATTCGATCTTCAGGTGAGCCTTGAGTTCGCTCATTTTCTGCTGAGTCAGCCGTTTTCGAATACGCGATTGCGCAACCTGAACATCCGGCTCAAATCTCTGTTGTACTTTATAAAGTTGATGGAATCGTCCCATCTGGTAAGGGCCAAGAACCGCACCTATTTTCAAGGTTGAAGCCGGCTGTCCAGTCAATTTGGATAATTCGGCCCCAGAATATAATTGCGATTCGGCTTTCCGTGATTTGGGACTCGTGAGAAACCAGGTCAAAGATGGTGAAAAAATAGCTTTAGTTTCAATAACTTCACGCAACTCTTCAAGTGAGCTGGCTTCAACTGCCGACCACTGCATGACCTCAAATGATGAAAATTCCTCCTGATATTGCTCAAAAAAGCGAGAAATCTGCTTCTCTGAAATACTGGCTTCAATCTCATCCAGCAAAGCCTGGGAAAGCCGCACCAGTGACTGATTTCCCAAAAAGCCGACTGCCTGACGTAACTGTTCAAAACAATCGGTCTTTTCCTGTTCAGGGAGTTCACCTGCAAATGATTGAACAATGCGTGTGATGTGGTCTTTGGAAAGCAGGGTTTCCAATGTTTCAGGGCAATCAAGAAGACAGGTCAAGAGAGTGAGATGGGTTTCGAAATATTCGATTGAGATTCCTTCGGTTCGGGTGGAATACTCCAGCATTCTCAGCACGGTTCTTCCGTCATATTCAATTTCATCTATCCGAAACAGGACGACATCTTTTGATTCCTCTTTGGAGTAGGCATCGTGTCGCGAATGAACTGAGGTCCAGGGAAGATTACTATTTGGCCTGAAGCCCAGGACAAAGGTTCCATCTCCATCTTCAACTGACAGGTCGTACTCGTGGTCGAACCTTCCAGGGAGTTTGGTAAACAGAACCCGAACGTAATTTTCTGGAAATTGCTGTTTCAAAATTGATAGCTCGCTCAGTGTATCCGCAAGCAAGCCATCTGGGGCAGCGGCAATCTTCTTTGCCACTTCGGCCAAGGAGGCCAGCCAGCTCAAAGTGGGGTCGTTTTTCATTGGGAAGCTTCTCCGGTGCCAGCCATCAGATATTCGGCCACAGCCTGGGACAAGGGCAGGCCAAGATCCATTTCCATCCACATCCATTGTCCGCCAGGGTTGATTTCAATGAAGACGTGCTTGCCCTCTGGGGTTAAAACCAGATCAATGGCCCCATAGGACAGTTTCATGTTATGGGTCAGTGCCAGACACTTTTCTTTGATTTCAGTCGGGAGTTCATACACAGATTCCTCTCGGACAAACGCGGCTCGCCAGTCAACTTTTCCACGCGAGGTATGCTGGGTTCGAATCTGACTGGCAAAAAGCTGGTCTCCGATGACCGCCACGCGAATGTCAGCTTGTTTTTCCACCCGTTCCTGAAAAATGACTGGATAATTTCGAACCCGTTGAAGATAAATCAAATCGTCTGCCGAAACAGCTTTGGTTGTTGAGGCGGAGGTTCCGCTTGGAAAAGCGGTAGCGGCCTTGGAAATGATGGCCCTGTGACGATTGAAAAAACTGACGACCTGGCGGAAATCGGTGGTCACCAGCGTTTCAGGAACCTGAAAGCCAACTTCAAGCGCGATTGGGATTTGCGTCACTTTATCTTCCCAAAAGAACACTTCATCCGGTTTGCCAGGGAGGAACCGGGCATTGAGCGAGTTGATCGTCTTGAGAAGAAACGTGAGCAGGTATTGAGCACCGGTCAACTGGCTTATGTTATCTCCCCAAATATCCGCCGATTTGGGGCGACCGACACGACGAACCCAAACCGCTGTCACCTCATCGCCTGAAATAACAACTTCCTGGCCGGAATATGTCAGACCATACACCTGGCTGAGAGCTGAAGCGGTAACCGATATATGTTGAGGAAAGCGACTGGTGTTCAGCACATGGACCGTTTGGCCGCTCTGTTTCAGAATCTCTTTGACTTTCCGGATATGGACATCGTGCTCAGAAGCAAGAATTAATATAGACATGGTACAAATCAGAAAAAGAAAAGTGCAGGGTTAAAAAATCTTCGTTGCGGAACGGTCGGGGTTCGCCCAGATGAGCAGAGCGTGTCAAACTCAGTCCATCTTTTCGTAACGGAGAATCGTCATGGTTTTTCATTGCTTATGGTTCAAATTTTGTCTACCTGACTCAGTTGGTGTGACTTTGGTGCAAAGGTTCATTTTCCAGTCACCAGAATTACTTTTCAGGCTCGGTACACTGGAGGTGGGGTTTTTTGAAAAACCAGTACACACATTTCTCAAAAAATTGAAAAACCCAGAAAAATTACCGGCAGAATAAAAAGATAACGCTCCGGGCTTTACCATCCTGGAGCGTCAGTTCATATTTGGGAAAAAATTGATAAGGCTCGGGCTGCTACTACAAGATAT
>DAOQNB010000847.1:0-3275 GCA_035335845.1 Acidobacteriota bacterium
GAATGAAGAATGAAGAATGAAGAATGAAGAATGAAGAATGAAGAATGAAGAGGTTTTAGCCGCTGACTTTCTTCATTCTCAATTCTCAATTCTTCATTCATTCCGATGCGCCCAGCAGGACTCGAACCTGCGACCTACGGCTTCATACCACTATAGCTTTCGCTACCCCCGTTGGGTTTGTGGTCTGGACTGTATCTTCACCATTTCAGGTGCAACACGTGCAGTCTCTACGGAACCCCTGGAGTTTACTTTTTGAATTTCTGCAACTCCAAAAGCATTTACCCTGGACAACTCAACCGATTTCAGGTGGAGTGCCAGCCTTCAATGCCTCAAACAAAGGTTTCCTCGGTATTACCAGCGATGAGTACTCATCGGGAAGGCTTCACCGATATAGTGCTGTGCATTGCGGCAATTTTGTTTCTTGCCGCAAGTCCAATTTTCGGTTAGAAGGCCGTTGCTCTATCCAACTGAGCTATGAGCGCGCAAAGAACAATTTGAACGGAGCGCGACTATAGCAAAACCTGAGCTGGCGTTTCCAGACGTTTTTTCTCCAGCGACGCTCATCATCAACGTTCAATGTACCACTATCATCATCTCACCATCGTTATTCCGGTTCACAACGAAGCGGAACTCCTTCCCTCAGTTGTTGCTTCCCTCCCTGATTTTGTAGATCACGTGGTTTTTGTGGATGATGCCAGCACTGATGACACGCAGGTTGTCCTCCGACACCTTGCAGAATCCCAACCAGGGCGATTTACAGTTCTCCGACACCTCCAAAACCAGGGTGTCGGGGCAGCCACCATCACCGGGTATCGTCATGCCTTAGCCAACAAAGCTGATTTAATCGTGCTCATGGATGGTGATGGTCAGATGGATAGTCGGGACTTGCCAGTTATGCTCGACACCTTGATTGGCGGTCCATTTGATTTTGTGAAAGGCAATCGCTTCGCCCATCCGAGCATCAACCACATGCCCTGGACCCGTTATCTTGGAAACTACATCTTGAGTTGGCTGACCCGACTGGCACTCGGTTACAAACAGCCAGTGGATGCTCAATGTGGCTTTACGGTATTCCGAGCCACTGGATTACGCCAACTCGATCTCAATCAACTCTTTCCAAGATATGGCTTCCCCAACGATCTGTTGTTTGAAGTCGCCGCCAAAGGGCTGTACTTCACCAGCGTCCCGGTGCGGACCATTTATGGCAATGAAATTTCCGGAATTAATCCATTTGTGGTGCTGCCAACCATTTTGGGGCTGATTGCCCGTGGTTACTGGCGTCGGCTAGGTCGGCAAAGCAGCAAGCCACGCGCCCAGTGGAGTGAGACGCGAGCGAGTCAGTAGAGCAACCAGGAAACTGGTGCTTGGTGACTGGTGCCTGGTGCTTCGTTCTTGGTGCTTGGTGTTTGGTACTTGGTTCTTCGTTCTTGGTGCTTCGTTTTTGGTTCTTCGTTTTTGGTGCTTCGTTCTTGGTGCTTCGTTCTTGGTGCTTCGTTCTTGGTGCTTCGTTCTTGGTTCTTCGTTCTTGGTGCTTCGTTCTTGGTTCTTCGTTCTTGGTTCTTCGAAAGCATTGATTCCTAAGCACCAAGCACCAAGCACCAAGTACCAAACACCAAGCACCAAGTACCAAACACCAAGCACCAAGTACCAAACACCAAGCACCAAGCACCAAGTACCAAACACCAAGCACCAAGCACCAAATACTAGGCACCAGTCACCAGGTACGAAGCACCAAGTACGAAATTGCAAATTCCCCTCAAAAAAGGTAAAACTACGACTGTTGCCATTCCTGTAATTCCCTCATTCATAACAGGATTTTCCCTTGCATTGCACTCGTCAAACACCAATACCAGTCATTTTTTTCTGATGACCGTTTTCTGACGGCACCCGATTGACCATTGATGTAACCCGGAACCCACCATTTCACCGAGGATCTGAGTATGATTCAACCAGCAGCACGCACCCGAAATTACAACTATGCCATCCGCAATATTGTCGTCGAAGCCAAAAAAGTCGAAGCTTCAGGCCGCCCAGTCACCTATCTTAACATTGGTGATCCAGTGATTTATGGGTTTCAACCACCCCAGTCATTGATGGAAGCTATGGCCAAAGCCGTCCGTGACGGCAACAACGGCTACGCTCCATCAAACGGAACGGTTGAAGCCCGCGAAGCCATTGCCGAAGATTCAGCGAAATTTGGAATCCCGATTTCACCTGAGGATGTGATTGTGACCTCTGGGGCTTCTGAAGGGGCTGATTTGATTTTGAGTGCCTTGCTTGAAGCAGGTGATGACGTCCTGACCCCCTGCCCGACCTATCCGCTGTATTCGGCCATTACTTCCAAACTAGGGGCAAAGGAAAACTACTATCACCTCGACCCGAAAAATAACTGGCTGCCGAACCTGGATGAAATTCGCAGTTTGATTACCCCACGCACCCGCGCGATGGTGGTTATCAATCCCAATAATCCAACGGGAACAGTCTATTCGAAGGAACTCCTCCAGGGCCTGCTTGATATTGCCGCTGAACACAACCTGGTGGTGCTGGCCGATGACGTCTATCACCGGATGACCTATGGTCCGGCGGGTGCCCGGCTGGCAGAACTGGCTCAACCGATGGAAGTTCCAGTCATCACGCTCGAAAGCCTTTCAAAATCGCACCTGGTTCCCGGCTGGCGCGTTGGCTGGATGACCTTTACCAACAAACCCGCGATGGCGGACCTGATTCCAGCGATCCGGAAAATGGCGGATGCCCGTCTGTGCAGCCCGCTGCCAACCCAGTGTGTCATTCCAGCGGCACTTTCCGATCTGTCTCATCTGAAAGACACGATGGATGCGATGAAATTGCGTGCTGATATCACGGTTGAATCCATCAATGCGATTCCTGGGATGAACTGCACCCGTCCAGAAGCGGCCTTTTATATTATGGCCCAAATGGAGAACCTGGCCGGTGCCACGGATGAAGAGTTTGTGCTGGCCTTGCTGCGCGAAACCGGAATTCTGTTTGTCTATGGTTCCGGGTTTGGTCTTAACCCGCAGGATGGCTATTTCCGCATTGTATTTTTGCCGCAACCCGAAGTTTTGCGCGATGTCTATACCCGATTGGGTGAATTTGCCACCGCCTGGCCCAATCGCGCCCGGCAGGCAGCCCAGGGGTAGAAGTGAGCGAAGAATCGAACTGGAAGCGAGGAGTGAGTGGCTGTAATAAGCACCTTGTCATAAGTTTCCTGAGATATTGGATTTGGTAAGTGCTTGATTTTTTTCCGTGTTTTCCGT
>DAOQNB010000848.1:0-3272 GCA_035335845.1 Acidobacteriota bacterium
AAGACTGGTCGCCAATCCAAAAGAGCCAGCTCAAACTCTCTGGCGCTGACATCGAAGGGATGCTCATTCGCTGCCGCCGTGTGGCCCGGCAGGCTGGTCGGAAAGAAGTCCTGCCCGAAGATGTTGAAAAGGTCGCGCTCGAATTCACCCCAGCCCGCGATGAAATGGCGGTTGAATATCAAACCCTGGTGGCTGTGCGTGAAGCGACATCACGGGATATGCTTCCAGAAGCCTATCGCCACCTCTCACCTGCTGAAATCAGCCAGCGGATTGAAGAACTGCGCATGTTGACCCGATGACCTGTGGCGTGCGGCCCACCTGACGCCGCTTTCAACTGACACACCTATGCCAATGCAAACCTCTTTTGATGTGCTTGATGCCTGTCCAGTGCCAATCCTGGTGCTGAAACAAGGAATGGTCCAATTTGTGAATCGCGAGGCATTGGCAATTCTTGGAACGACTGACTGTCAGGAAGTGCTGGGAATGGAATGCGTTGACTTTGTTCACCCAGAGGATTTGCAGAAAGTCCAGACGTGGCTTGCTTCAACCCTTCAATCAACATCGCGGCTCCGAGCGCGATTGCTTCGGATGGATGGCCAACCCATCCAGGCCGAGATGAAAGCGTCAAGCTTTGAAGATCAATCCGAACTGGCGGTCCAGGTGGCGATTGTCTCTTCGAGCATGAATAAAATTGCGGTCACGGATGCCGGAGACATTTATCGCGAGCTGTATGAAAATGCCAATGATCTGATTTATACCCACGATATGGAGGGACATTTTACTTCCATCAATCGAGCCGTTGAGCGGGTGTTTGGAATTCCACGCGAAGCCGTGCTGCAAATGAATATGCGGGACGTCGTTTCACCAGAGTACCTCACGACCGTTCATAAGATGATGGAGCAGAAAGTGGCGGAAAACATTCCCACCCGCTACGAAATCGAAATCGTAACGCCGGCTGGAGTTCGAATCCCGATTGAAGTGAGTTCGCGGATCATCACCCTCAATGGTCGTCCGGTTGGTGTCCAGGGGATTGCACGCGATATTACCGAACGCAAACGCGCTGAAGCGCTCCAAAAAATTGCCCACGATGCGGCGCTTGAATCCGTCCGCCTGAAATCACAATTTCTGGCCAATATGAGCCACGAAATCCGCACGCCGCTCAATGGCGTGATTGGAATGACTCATCTGTTACTGGGGACTGACCTGACCGCCAAACAGATGGATTTTGTTGAAACCATTCAGAACTCAGGCGAGACGCTGCTCAAAATTATTAACGAGATTCTGGATCTTTCCAAAATCGAAGCCGGCAAGATGACGCTCGAAAACATCGAACTCAACCTGGAAGTTCTGGTGGACCAGGTCATCACGATGTTTGCCGAACGCGCCCACAGCAAGGGCCTGGAGCTGGTGACCCATATTCAGAAAAACGTGCCAAAGACCTTGCTTGGTGATCCGGTTCGCATTCGACAAATCATCACCAATCTGGTGGCCAATGGGATCAAGTTTACTGATAAGGGGCTGGTGACGCTCCAGATTAGTCTGCTCCACGAAGAAAATGACACGGCAACCGTACAATTCAAGGTGACTGATACCGGGATTGGCATTCCGGTTGATTTGCAAAGTCGGCTATTTCGCCCCTTTTCACAGGCTGACGGATCAACGACCCGCCGATATGGTGGCACCGGACTGGGGCTGGCGATTTGTAAGCAGTTGACCGAGTTGATGGGGGGCGAGATTGACGTTGAAAGTTATCCAGGGCAGGGCAGTACTTTTCGATTTTCAATTCCGCTGGCCCGGGCACACAAGAAAGAAGAAGACGCTCGTCAGAGTGATCCTGATGGGCTCAAAAAGCTGCGGGTCCTGCTCGTAGATAACAATGCCGCCAATCGTGACTTGCTGCAGCAGCAACTCACCGAATGGGAAATGACCACTGACGTGGCTGAAACTGGCCTGCAGGCATTGGAACACCTTCGGAACGCGGTGCATCGTGCCAAACCATTTGATCTGGTCATTGAGGACATGCTGTTACCTGGAATGGATGGGATGGAGCTGGCCAGGGCCATTAAATCTGACCCCCTCATTGCCCAAACCAAGCTGGTGATGCTGACATCGTTTGCCATGCGTGGGCACGGTGATGAAGCCCGCCAGTCAGGGATTGCAGCCTATCTGACCAAGCCGGTTCGACAAACTCATCTGCGCAATTGCCTGCTCCAGGTGATGCACCGAACTGACCATGCCGGTCCACAACCACTCATTACCCGGTACACGCTTGCCTCAAGTAGTTCGCTGCTCTCTGTTCCACAACTACCGCAAATGCGGGTGCTGCTGGTCGAGGATATCGAAGCCAACCAGGTCGTTGCCCGGCTCATTCTGGAAAATCTGCATTGCCGGGTGGATGTGGCGTCCAATGGTTTGAAAGCACTGGGGATGCTGGCGGAAAACAGCTACGACCTGGTGTTTATGGATTGCCAGATGCCGCTCATGGATGGATTTGAAACCACGGCTGTAATTCGCGAACAGGAAGAACAAAGCGGAAAACACATCATCATTGTGGCCTTGACCGCCGGGGCGATGGAAGGTGACCGTGAGCGGTGCCTTCAGGTGGGAATGGACGATTATATCAGCAAGCCGTTCCGGCCTGAGGATTTTGAACGAGCCCTGCAACGGTGGGTGGTGGGCGCTGAGTCGGCGGTTCCAGCTCCGGTCAGGACCACTGCCAGTTTGTCATCCGAATCAGTCGCGTCCCCCGTGGTTGACGAAATCGAAGAAGACGTGGAAGACGATGATACTCCAACCTTGACACCTGAAAGCGGTTCGGGGTTGATGCCTGTGACCAATCATTCCATCTCACCACCTGTTTTGGATGAAAGCACTGTGACCCAGCTTCTGGAATTAACCCGTCAGGATACAGGTGTTTTGTACCGGTTAATGATGATGTCTTTTGATACCCTGGTGCCATTTCCAGACGCGCTCCAGAAAGCCTTTGCCCGGGCTGACTTTGAACATATCGGAAAAATTGCGCACAAGCTCCGTGGGACAGGTGGCAGTATCGGCGCCATTGGGATTATCCGCATCGGTCAGGCATTGGAAGAAATCAAATCTTCGGCAGCTCTGGCGGATGCCCCATTTCTGGTAGCAGAGTTTCGGGCTGAACTGACCCGTTTGAAGGAAGAGGTCAACCGACGGTTCCATCCTTAGAATGAAGAATGAAGAATGAAGAATGAAGAATTGAGAATTGAGAATGAAGAATGAAGAATGAAGAATGAAGAATG
>DAOQNB010000849.1:0-3267 GCA_035335845.1 Acidobacteriota bacterium
AACCGGTGAAGGCAGGCCGTGACCCACGAACGCCATTTCTGTTTTTGCTTGGGCGCAATAATTTGAAGGAAGATTTCTCGCGCTTTGAACTCGGCGGGGAATCACCGACCAAAGCCCAGAATCTGGTGATTCGGATGTGGCCACGCCGTTCGGTTGAAAATCTGGCTGAAATCCGGGTTGAGTGTGACCCGACGACATTTCAGTTGGCGCGGATTTCGCTGCTGCAAACTTCGGGGGAACGGTCTGATTTTTTGTTGACGAATGTGGTGGAAAATGCGGCGCTGGCTGATGCCCTGTTTACTTTTTCAGCACCTTCGGATGTGCGCGTCGAGCGGGTCGGATCTTGAAGACCTTGGGCTCAGGGCTAGGGGCTGAAGACTCGCAAGCTCGGGGCGGAAGACATCGGGCTGAAGAAGACGGGCTGAAGAAGCCGGGCTTGGGGCTAAGGGCTGAGGATGAAATAAAACCAGTTTTTCAACCCAGTGTCTTCAGCCCCCAGCCCGATGTCTTCAACCCGACGTCTTCAGCCCACGTATTTTCAGTCCTACTTGATTGATTTGAGAATTTTCACAATATCGGCTTCGAACTGGCTGGCTTTGGCAGCGTTGACCGCGCCATACATCACCAGGATTTTTCCGTTTTTATGAAAGAGCGTAACGGTGAGATCTGCTGGTGTCCCGCCAACTTTCCCTTTGCCATCAAAGGAAAGCGTGTCTAAGCCATTCAGCTTGCTTTCTTGACCTTCACCAAGATCTAAATCAGTGACATTTTGCTTGATGAGTTCAAACGCTTCGTCAACAGCTTTTTCCATTGATTCTTGATTTTCAACGGCATAGAGGCGGATGCCAAGTTCTTGAGTGGGGTCTTTGGCAACTAAAACATCACCGTCAATGTCAACCGAGTAGGTATCAGGAATGAAAATACTGAATCCAGCCGGGTGTTCCCAAATCTTCGCCGAAACCTGAAGACTCAGAGTCAGGCACAAGACAAAAGCGACCATTGCAATACGAAACAGCTTCATAAAAATTGTTCCTCTTTCAAATGTGTGAGCACGTGAATGCAGTGTAAGTTGTGAATCAGCGGCAAGATGTGAGACGTGAGAAATTAGTTGGTCAGAGCAGACTAATTCTGCTTAGGAGAACTCGGAGGTGACGGTTTCTTCAGCCTGATAGGGAATCCAGTCACCCCACCAGTCAAAATAATTGAGTGCCGAAAACCGCTTTTTATAGTCATAGAAGGACGGCTCCCGGTACGCATAGCCTGGGTAGTAAAACTGGCAGCCCCGTTCTATCGAGTACCGAATCGCAATGAGCATGGTGAAAATACCGAGACTGCGTCTGGTTTCTTCTGGATCAAACATGGCATAGACCGCTGAGGTTGCCTGCTGCCCCAGGTCGAGAAAGCTGGCTGCCAGGAGCGCCCCATCTGTTCCATAAACACAGATTTCCTGGTTTTGACAGGGGATGGTGGCCGGCTGGGTTGAGAGAAAGTCAAAGATGGAGTTGGGAATATTGTGATCAAATCGAACGACGTGACGAAAAAAGAGCTCTTCTTTTTCATCATCAATGACGGTATCTCGGATCACAACCTCAAGATCACGATTGCGGGCCAGCACCCGTTTTTGACTTTTCGAGAGGCAAAAGCGCTCCAGGTCAATGCGCAGAGGCAAGACGGTGCATACCTGACCATTCCAGACAGTGGTGGAGTAGCGGAAAAAGAAGCTTCCAAAATGTCTCCAGCCATTTGCCCAGAGCAGGTCCATGTGTTCAGGTTCGACGTGCGAAGCACGAAAATATTGTCCATCAAGCGACATAATTGAGAGTGAGTGAGTCTTCAAACACACTGTCGGAATTCAAAAAGTCGGGGTTTTCATTCTGAAGCACAATGCCGGAAATGAAAATCAAAATTTTTGGCATCCAGACAGGAAAGTTCAACCGGCAGCAAGGTCTGGAAAACTCACCCTTGTGTTCAAGCTCAAAGAAAAATATTGTTTCGGTTTCCATTTTTTAACTGATTTGTTTCTGGAGGCACCTGTGCAGAAAAAACTACGGGTCGGGGTCATTTTCGGTGGACGCTCCGGCGAGCATGAAATCTCGTTGCGGTCGGCGGAATCCGTCCTCAATGCCCTCGACAAAGACAAATATGACGTGATTCCGCTTGGGATCACCAAAGCCGGAAAATGGCTTATGGCTGGCGATTCGCAACAGTTGTTGCCCAAAGAGGTGGTCACTGAAGGCGAAGTCAGTCTGGCCATGATGGGTGACCCGACGCAGTCACCGCTGGTTCGAACCAACCACAACCAGATTGAAGGCGATGTCCCAACCCTGGATGTGGTGTTCCCGGTGTTGCACGGCACATATGGCGAAGATGGCACAATTCAGGGGCTGTTTGAAATGGCCAATCTGCCCTATGTCGGATGCGGTGTACTGGCTTCAGCCGCCGGGATGGACAAAGTCATCATGAAGCACCTGTTTCGTCAGGCTGGTCTTCCAATTGTTGATTTTACGTGGTTTACGCGTCTGGCCTGGGAAAAGAACCCGGAACCTATCCTCAATTCCGTGATTGAATCCATTGGGTTCCCAGCCTTTGTGAAGCCCGCAAACCTGGGATCATCCGTTGGGATTAGCAAAGCCAAAGATCGTGAAAGTCTGGCCAAAGCCATTACCCTGGCAGCTCGATTTGACCGCAAAGTGGTGGTTGAAAAGGGAATTGATGCGCGTGAAATCGAACTCAGCGTGCTTGGCAATGATGAACCAGTCGCCAGTTTGCCGGGTGAGATTGTCGCCGGAGCAGAATTTTATGATTACCAGGATAAATATCTCAGCAACACGGCTGAACTGGTGATCCCGGCTGAACTGACCGAAGCCCAGGTGGCTGACTTTCAGCAAATGGCCATCCGGGCATTTCAAGCGATTGACGGGGCTGGGCTGGCACGGGCCGATTTCTTCCTGGAACGTTCAACTGGAAACATCTATGTCAATGAACTCAATACCTTGCCGGGGTTCACTTCGATCAGCATGTATCCAAAATTGTGGGAAGCCAGTGGGTTGACCTATCCACAACTTTTGGACCGGTTGATTGAACTGGCGATTGATCGTCATCGCGAAAAATCGCGCTCAGTCACCAGTTATGACGATCAGGAATAGTGCCTGGTGCCTGGTGCTTGGGACCTGGTGTTTAGTACTTAGTGCTTGGTGCTTGGTGCTTAGGAATCAATACCTTCGAAGAACCAAGAACCAAGAACCAAGCACCAAGAACCAAGAACCA
>DAOQNB010000850.1:0-3263 GCA_035335845.1 Acidobacteriota bacterium
GAACCCGGAACCCGGAACCCGGAACCCGGAACCCGGAACCCGGAACCCTGGTTTTAAACCCTAAACCCCAAATGGTCTCTTTATGTCAGTCCTGATTCTCGATAATTACGATTCGTTTACTTACAACCTGTATCAGGTCATGCAGGCACAAACTGCTGAATCAATTGAGGTTCTCCGCAATGATGAAATTGATTTCGATGAAATTGTACAGCGGCGACCGTCGCGGATTGTGCTCTCGCCAGGACCCGGTCATCCCAAAAATCAGGCTGACTTTGGCGTTTGCCGCGAAGTCGTGATCCGTTTTGACGAACTTGGTTGTCCGGTGCTGGGTGTCTGTCTTGGCCATCAAGGAATTGCTCAGTTCCTGGGCGGAACGTTGATCCAGGCGCCGCAAATCGTTCACGGAAAGACCAGTCTGGTGAACATCACGCACGATTCGCCTTTATTTGAGGGCCTTCCAAATCCGTTTCGCGCCATGCGCTATCACTCGCTTCTGGTTTCAGATGAAGGGTTTCCGCCAGATTTAATCCCAACTGCCCACGAAGCGACACAGGGGCTGATTATGGCCCTTCAGCATCGTTCAAAACCGTTGTATGGAGTTCAATTTCACCCTGAATCAATTGGCACCCCGGAAGGCGCTCAATTGCTGCGAAATTTTTTAACCATTACAGGCTAAGAAACCCAGGGCTAAGGGCTTGGGGCTAAGGGCTGAAGAACTGGTTTTCTTTCATCCCTCATCTCTCATCCCCTCGATTGCCCCAAGCCCGGTTTCTTCAACCCCAAGCCCTTAGCCCTTAGCCCTGGGTTTTCAGCCCCAAGCCCTTAGCCCTGGGTTTTCAGCCCCAGGCCCTTAGCCCTGGGTTTTCAGCCCCAACCCTTATGATTACTTCCGACATTTCCGACTTAATTCATCTTCGGTTGAGCGAGCCTGATGCCCGCGAACTGCTATCCAGTTTGACGCCGGACCAGGTAGACACCCCCCTGTTTGCGGAGATTGTGAAGGTGCTGCGTGCAACCAACGAATGCCCACTCACCGTTGCAGAACCATTTCTGGATTGCTGTGGAACGGGCGGAAGCGGCATTCCGCACTTCAACGTCTCGACCACGACGGCTTTTGTTCTGGCGGCTGGCGGCGTGAAGGTGGTGAAATTCGGAAATCGGGCGATCACCAGTCAGAGCGGGAGTTTTGATATGCTGGAACAGTTGGGAATTCCAGCCGTGGTTTCGTTTCACCACACACGGGCCATTTTTGAATCAACCGGGCTGGCCTTTCTGTTTGCGCCGCAATGTTACCCGGCACTGAGGGCGTTTACTGTGCTTCGAAAAACGATTGGCGTCCGAACCATTTTTAACTTTGTCGGGCCGTTGCTCCATCCTTTACATCCAGCCTACCGCTTGATGGGCGTTTCACACCCAAAAATGCAATCGCACGTGGCACGCGTACTCAGTCAGGACCAGACGAACCACCGCTCCTTGATTGTCTGCGGAGAAGAAAAACTCGATGAATTGACCCCGTTTGGGAGCAATCGCTGCTTTGATGTGTTTCAAGGCGTCGCTCAGGAAATGAAACTATCACCAGTGAATACACTTCGTTCCAGTCACCCTGAACTGCGGTATACTGTGGGTGAAAACCTCCTCCTTTTTCAAAAGATGATTGCAGGCAAACTGGCCACCACGCCCGAACACCAGTTTGTTTGTTTTAATGCCGGTGCCGGCTTTTTTACCGCTGGCGTGACCTCATCAATTGAAGAAGGCACCCATCTGGCTCGTGAACTGCTCGCCACGGGTCGGGTCAAAACCTTGGTGACTCAGGTAACAACTGCTTATGCCCATCACGCTCAATGACATTGTGGCCCACAAACGGGCTGAACTGGCGACGCGCACGGTCGGGTTTCTTCCCGACGAACTCTCAACCGATCTGGAACCAGGCAGTTTCGCCTTTGAGCGCACACTGGCTGGGGATTCAGTCAAAGTGATTGCTGAGATTAAACCGGCGTCGCCATCCGCCGGAGTGCTCCAGGAGAAGGTGAATATTCACGCCATTTTGAAGGAATATCACCGTTTTGCTTCAGCCCTGTCGGTGTTAACCGACGAGAAATTTTTCAATGGCAGTCTCAATTTACTGAATGATGTGGTCAGAAACACCAAATTACCGGTGCTGCGCAAGGATTTTGTGCTTGACCCGCTGCAAGTCTACGAAGCGCGGCTGGCCGGGGCTGAAGCGGTCTTGCTCATCGCGAAAATCCTGACCGATGCCGAACTGGCAACGCTCTCTGGATTAACCCGGCAACTCGGGATGTCTGCCGTGATCGAAGTCCAAACCCAGGCGGAACTTGAACGCGCCATGCGACTCAGGCCCCGCGTTGTGCTCATTAACAACCGCAATCTGGATACCTTTGAAATTTCTTTTGAAACGACCCGTCGCCTGGCACCGTTGATCCCAAAAGACACGCTCACGATTTCAGCCAGTGGCATTCAAAGCCGATCCGATATTGAAGAACTCCTCCCCTTTTGTACCCGATTTCTGGTTGGAACCGCTCTGATGCAAACCACCACGCTTTCCCAAACCTTAGAGGAGCTGACCTCAATATGACGACGAAGGTAAAAATCTGCGGACTTACGTCCATTCACGATGCTGAAATGGTCGTCGCGGCAGGTGCTGACTACCTCGGATTGATCTTTGTAAAAGAAAGCCAGCGCTGCCTTTCGATGACCATTGCCGAACAGATTCGCAAAGCGGTTTCCGGGCGAATCTCAATTGTCGGTGTGTTTCGCAATGCCCCGGCCACATTTGTGGCCGAAGCCGCCCGCCGTCTGGCACTCGATTTTGTACAATTACACGGCCACGAATCACCAGCCTATTGCCAGTCACTTTCCACCCCGGTGATCAAAGTCCTGGAATTGACCGACCAACTCAACCAGGACTCCATTGATCAATATTCCAGTTGTGCCAGTTATCTGTTGTTTGATCGCCCCAAGAGAACACATCAACCACCAGCCGTGCTTGACCCAATTGCCATCCTTCGCGGGTTGGAGCTGAACCTTCCCTTCTTTTTTGCCGGGAATCTGTCACCCGAAACGGTTCGGACGCCGATTGACCAGCTCAATCCATTTGGAATTGACGTGGCCAGCGGTGTCGAGGCGGCCCCCGGTATCAAAGACCCAGACAAAGTGCGGGCTTTTTGTGAAGCCTGCCGCAAGTCAGTACCACCTGCGTAAGCGGGTGGGTTTTGGTCAATACCACCTGCGTAAGCGGGTGGGGG
>DAOQNB010000851.1:0-3261 GCA_035335845.1 Acidobacteriota bacterium
ATTCTTCATTCTCAATTCTTCATTCTCAATTCTTCATTCTCAATTCTTCTATGGTTTGTGATCCGTTGTGGCCTCCAATTGCCAGATATCTCAAGCAGACTTCAGCGTTGCAGGACGTTCGGTGTCTGGTGGTTGCGGTGTCTGGCGGCCCGGATTCAGTGGCGTTGCTCCATATACTCAAGGCTGAAGGTCTTCGCACGTATCCAGGATTGCACCTCCATGTTGCCCACCTCAATCACGGTTTGCGGGGAAGTGCCGCCATAGCTGATGCTCAATTTGTCTATAACCTTGCGACTCAGCTTGAGTTACCAGTAACGATTGAGACTGAGGATGTATCCGCTCAGGCACAACACAGAAAACAGAACTGGGAGGCGACGGCGCGTCTGGTCCGCTATGGTTTTCTGCACCGGGTTGCCCGCAACACAGGTGCACAGGCCATTGCCACTGGTCACACCAAAACCGATCAGGCCGAAACCGTTTTGATGCGATTGATTCGGGGAACTGGACTTGATGGATTGGGGTCTATTCAACCAGTTCAGGTGCTTGAAAGCGACACGCCTTTTGCTTCTGACCCTGTTCGGCTCATTCGTCCGTTGTTAGCCGTTGAACGCTTTGAAATTGAAGCCTATCTGGAACGACAACAGATAAAGGCCTGTCATGATGAAACCAACGACCTGATCGAATTGACCCGAAATCAGATTCGGCATCAGGTTATGCCGCTTTTGACCCGGTTAAACTCGAAAGCGGTTGATCATCTGGCTGGTCTGGCCGCGTTAGCTCACCAGGAGGCTGATTTTTTTAAGCCGCTGGTTGACCAGTGGATAGCCCAATTTTCAGTTGTGATGACTGGGCAGGTTCAGGTGCCCTTGGCTGAACTCAGGCAGTTGCACCCGGTCCTGGTTGGTCGGGTGATTCACCAACTGGTCCAGCAACCTGAATTCCCATCGGCCAATCAAAAGCAGATTCAGCAGATTTGTGATGTGTTGGTCTGGGGAAAGACGGGCGGCAAGGCGATTGACCTGCCGGGGAACCGGCGTGTTCGTCGCATCCGGAACTATCTCTTGTTCGAGCGTTCAAATAACATATAGAAAATATTGGGTTTTTGAGACTAAATTCTGGCAAGCCTCAGGTAAAGAGGGCTAGGCAGGATGATTTACCATAAAAAAACTGAGAAAGCCCCGTTCTCAACTGCGAAGCCGTAGGCCGGGGGATGAATCAGCTTGATCTTTTTGATTTCCTAAATTAGCCATGTTACCGTTATCTCACTCCATGAGCCATATATAAGGCATATTGATCCGTATAGCGTCATCGCTCGGACATGGAGCGTTGGAAATTTCGGTTTCGGTGATTCTCCGGAATCACCTTTGGATCGACATTCGCGTCATCGAACCTTGACGCCGCACGGTCGATCCCAAACGTGTGGAGCGAACAAAATGCGACCGAGGGAAATTTCTTCCCGAAACGGTACTCCACATACCGTTCGAGCGTTTCGTGCGAAAGCTGGAAAGTGCCACTTAGAGCCGTCGGCTCCCAGGCAGGATCGGAAGCGGTGGCAGGGAACAGCAGGAATCTCCTTCCTCAATCGCGAAACAATAGGGAGGAGAGGTTCAAATTCGTGTAAACTGGCTGTCGGCGCATAGGCAGGTGCGTCGATGACATCAACTTCAAAAGGATTTCGGCAAAATTGGGGGCATTCCCTCAACCATGCTTGATGGAAGGTAGGAAAAAGCCTTGAACTCAACGGTTAGATTGATTCTCTTCTGGTGTATTCTGATTGGCGGAGCCATTTTGCTCTGGAAGATTTATGACTCCGGACGCAGCTCCCGCGAAGAAACCCCCAACTATACGGAACTGATCAAAAAGATCGAAAACGAACAGATCAAAGAAGCGGTCATTTCTGAAACGGAAGTCACTGGAAAGCTCAAAGATGATAAGGGTTTCCGGACGGAAATTGCCAATGACCAGTTGATTGCGGACATGGTTCAACTCATGCAGAAGAAAAATGTCCAGGTCACGCTTCGGCCTCCGACCAGCGGTTTCTGGCTCAGCATGTTGTCGATGGCCTTTCCGTTGCTCATTTTAATGGCCTTCTGGATATTTATGATGCGCCAGATGCAAGGGAACGGGAATAAAGCCCTCTCCTTTGGAAAGAGTCGGGCCAAGCTCTTATCAAATCAATCAAAGCGCGTCACGTTTAAAGACGTCGCCGGCGTTGAGGAATCCAAAGACGAACTCCAGGAAATCATTGAATTTTTGAAAGAACCACAAAAATTCCAGAAGCTGGGTGGTCGCATTCCCAAGGGGATTTTGATGATGGGCCCTCCGGGAACTGGAAAAACATTGCTGGCCCGTGCGGTTGCCGGCGAAGCCAATGTCCCGTTCTTTTCAATTTCAGGCTCAGATTTCGTTGAAATGTTTGTTGGGGTTGGGGCTTCACGCGTTCGCGACTTGTTTGAGCAAGGGAAAAAGAATGCGCCCTGTATCATCTTTATTGATGAAATTGACGCAGTTGGCCGTCACCGTGGCGCTGGTTTGGGTGGCGGACACGATGAACGCGAGCAAACCCTGAATCAGCTTCTGGTGGAAATGGATGGCTTTGAATCCAATGACGGCGTTATTTTGATGGCTTCCACCAACCGGCCCGACGTTCTTGACCCGGCACTGCTTCGACCTGGTCGGTTTGATCGCCGCATTGTGGTGCAACGGCCAGATGTGAAGGGGCGCGAGGGAATTCTGGCGGTTCATACCCGCAAAATTCCGCTCGGAGACGATGTTGATGTCAGCGTCATTTCTCGTGGAACTCCTGGTTTTACCGGAGCTGATCTGGCGAATCTGGTAAATGAAGCGGCCCTCAACGCCGCCCGCCATAACCAGAAAGTCGTGACCATGAAAGACTTCGAATGGGCAAAAGACAAAGTGATTATGGGATCTGAGCGCCGATCAATGGTTATGTCCAACGAAGAAAAACGCAACACCGCTTATCACGAAGCTGGTCATGCTCTGGTTGGCATGAAAGTTCCCAACGCCGATCCAGTCCACAAAATTACAATTATTCCTCGCGGCATGGCACTTGGATTGACCCAGCAACTTCCAGAAGCTGATCGGTATTCACACACCCGAGAGTATATTGAAGGCCAGATTGCCATTTTGATGGGTGGCCGGCTGGCTGAAGAAGTTTTTCTCAACCACGTGACAACTGGGGCTGCCAATGACCTCGAACGTGCCACCGATCTGGCCCGGAAAATGGTCTGTGAATTTGGG
>DAOQNB010000852.1:0-3252 GCA_035335845.1 Acidobacteriota bacterium
ATCATGGCGGGCAGGCACTGGCGTTGACCCGGCATTTTGCCGACCTGGATCTCAAACACCACACTGCCACCGATGCGGTCTATTTCACCATTTTCCAAGGCTGGTTGCTGCATTACTCACAGCGCTGGGTATGGGTGATTCTGGCCCTGGCCACGGGCTGGTTTGGATGGACCATCAACCGTGGAATCCATCACGAATACCTGAGCCGGGCTGGAATCCGAACTGGAATCGGGGCGTTTGGACTCTTCACCCTGATTTCGGTGGGTGGAATGGGGGGGTTCTGGTGGATTACCGGGGCACTTCGAGTCAGGCAATCACCTGTTTCCTGGAGCGACTGGTATCACTTGCATTATTTTCAGGCCGGGTTTGCGTTGTTTGCCCTGTGTACCGCTGTCAGTATTTACAGCCGATTTCGGAAAACGACCAGTGTGTTTGACCTGTCAACCGGAGCGCTGGGCTGGTGGTTGACGGGTGGAATTGCGACGACCTTCCTTTGGCCCGGAGCCAGTTATTTGTTTGTATGGCCGTTTCTGGGAGCCCTTGTCGGAGTGACTGTTACTTTTGCCAGGCCGGCGTCCGCCCGATCTGTGTCCAAAGCAATGGTGTACAGCGTTGCTGGGGCCTTGCCGGGATTTTTGGTGATTGCTCCGGTGACCTATTTTTTATTTGTCGGGTTGCCGCTCGATATGGCCTGGGTCAGTGGTTTGTTTGAATGCTTTCTGCTGGGTTTACTGGTGCTGCCCCTTGGTTTGATTGAAAACCGGATTGGCCTGGCGAGTCAGGCCGTGACTGGAATGGCGGCTCTTGTCCTGGTTTTGGCCGGGAGTCTCGTTTCGAGCTATGACTCAGGTCATAAACAGCCTGATAGCATTTTTTATGTGCTCAATTCCGATACTGGAAAAGCGATCTGGGCGAGTACGGATGAATACAGTAGTGAATGGACCTCCCAATTTTTTGAGCCAGACGCGCGACCCGGCCCCGTGTCGGAATTTTTCCCGGAAGGCCAGTATCAGTTGCTCAATCACCCGGCGCCGGTGGTGGCGTTGCCAGCGCCAGCAATTGATGTGCTGGAAGATCGCAGTGAGGTCAGCGTCCGGACGGTTCGGCTCCATATCGCATCCCGGCGTAATGCCAGCCTGGTCAAACTGGTACTCAAGAAAGAAAACGGGCTTCGCTCCTGCAAGCTCAATGGTGTACCGCTCGATTTGAATTTTCCAGCCTGGTCGGGTTCAAACCGATGGGCAACGGTCTGGTACTGGGGATTTCCAGAATCTGGTGCCGAACTGACCTTTGACTTAGCACCGGGCAGCCCGCTTGACTTCCTGGTGACCGATGTCACGTTTGATCTGCCCCAACTGCCGGACCGGAACTGGGTGCCACGCAATCCAAATGTCATGTCAATGCCGCATGGGTTCGGAGTGGCTGAACGAACACTGATCACCAGTTCTTTTCAATTGAATCGGCTGGCCAAAACTGGAACCAATCCAGGGCTGGCGGCCAGGGCTTCCAGTTTTTACCACACGCGATAGCCGTCACCATCACGAGTTTTGAGGCGAGCCGCTTTCAAGGTGCGGCTCGCCGTTTCTTTCCATATCCAGATATGCGGCCTGTGAGTTCTTTTTTTCTTTGCAAAATATGTTTAAGCTCTGCCCCTGGAATTGGGGATGCTCTACACGAGGAAAAGAATGAACCAGCGACCTGAACCTCTCTTACCAGGCACCACTCCAGACAAGCTGGATTACTGGTGCCAGACTGACCTTCCACTCGATGTCATTTTTGCTCGATTTGCGACCGGGTTTATCACCCGTGACAGTGAGATGGATGCTGAGAACGTGTGGTGTTGGGCCGAAGGAACAACCGAAGATGGCCAACTTTCATTTAACATCAGTCGAAAACACCATGCCGGCCATGAGCCAGAAAGAACACAACTCCCAATCGAACCGGTTTCGATCAGATTCATACGGCACCAACCAAACCTGAATGACTCAGAGCTGGGACAAAAATTGGCCAACGCCCTGCAATTGGAAATTTTTCTTGGGACCATGCACTATATGGGCGGCGACGAGTTTACGTTTCTCGCCCAAACATCTTTTCAACCCGCTCAACACCATTGAACACGAAAAAATTTATGAATCACAAAGAAGCCGGACGCTTTTGGAATGAAAATGCTGAAGCCTGGACCAAACTGGTTCGGGCAGGCTATGACCTCTATCGGAATTATTTTAACACCCCAGCGTTTTTTGCCATGCTGCCGGATATAAATGGGCTTACGGGCCTCGATATTGGCTGCGGTGAAGGCTACAACACCCGGCTCCTGGCACAACAAGGGGCAAAAATCACGGCGGTTGACATCTCAGAACTCTTTATTGACTATGCGCAGCAAGCCGAAGCCGAGTCGCCGCTGGGCATTACCTATCTGGTCGGCAGCGCCGTCGAGTTACCCTTTGCCGATCAATCATTTGACTTTGCCACCGGGTTTATGAGCCTGATGGATGTTCCAGAACTGGAAAAAGCGCTGTCCGAAGCCTATCGGATTTTAAAACCAGGTGGTTTTTTTCAGTTTTCCATCTCACATCCGTGCTTTAGTACCGCACACCGGAGAAATCTGCGTGGGGCGGACGGCCTGACCTATGCCATCGAAGTCGGAAACTATTTCCACAATCTGGATGGTGAAATTGAAGAGTGGATTTTTGGGGCGGCCCCGCCTGCCATGAAAGAAGGACTCTCCAGGTTTAAAGTCCCCAGATTTACCTACACGCTGGCACAGTGGATCAATACTCTGATTGCAACCGGGTTTGTGATGGAACGACTCGAAGAACCTTACCCGGATGAGGAAACCGTCCGGGCGTACCCTTACCTGCAGGATGCCCAGGTGGTGGCCTATTTTCTCCATGTCAGAGTTCGAAAACCCGCTGGGGCATAGGTCATGGAAAAAGCAGCCGAAACCAGATGGAGCGTTTTCTTCCTTGGGGTCAGGCCGTGGCTTCGGCTTCGGCAGTCAATTGCTGAAAATTGCGGTCAGCGTACCGAATCACGGCCACCCACAACAGCAAAACCGTCAGACAGGCCAGTGACAGCCAGCGGATGTTTTCGAGACTTAAATACCAGGCGGCGGCCAGGTTCACCAGGACAGCCAGAACCTTGGCAAAGCGCTGGATTGACATATCAATGATGGCCTTGGCTTTATATTTGGTGCATCGACTGGTGGGAACATACAAAATTTCCCGGGCTGACTGGTTGACTGAATAACTC
>DAOQNB010000853.1:0-3247 GCA_035335845.1 Acidobacteriota bacterium
AAGGACAATCTGGGTGGGAGTCACCGTATACGCCGAAGGGGCAACCGGTGCGCCATCTACCGTCAGGGTTAAGCCTTTTCTAAATCGGAAACCATTGAGGGAAAGGACTTTCTTACTGAGTGAGAACGAACTGAGGCGAGGTTGAAACCGGGTGGGTGACGTCCCCCGAGCCAAACCGGTCAGAAACCCAACCCGTTTGTTTGTCAGGTCAACGGGTACGCCTAAATCAAAGACCTGGGGCATGGCCAGCCCATCTGACGCTGGCTGAAGCTGATACAGGGTATATTGAGGCAAGACCAGCGGACCCGCCTGAAATCCAGGAAAAGCCCCAATCACATAAATTTCCCCGTCAGGTCCAAACTCAAGCCCTGAATTGGTAATATTTGGACTCACCGAATTGAGACTGAGGTCTTGCGCGACCCGGATCAACCCATCTCCCTGATTGTTCCCATCCAGGTCCTGGATGGTAAACAGAGCTCCGGCCAGCGGGATAAACCGCGTGTCCTGAACGGTCACACTCGAAAAAAACAGACGGTCATCTGATTCACGGATTCGGAGCCTGGCCAAACCACTGAGCCCAGTGGTGGTCGGTGTAACAACAAAGGGCAACAGTTGCAGTTTATCCGGATATCCATCAGCATCAGTATCGGTTGCCAGTTGGATTGAAGTAATGTTTTTCAGAGTATTTCGGGCCGTAAAAAACAATCGATCCCGCTGATCAATGGCCATTCCACCACTGACTTCGGTCACATCACGCAGTGCCAGATCGTCAGTCGTGATCAATTGCCGGATCACAGTCCCATCAATTTTTCCATCTGCATCCGAATCCTCATAGGCGAGGATGGCTGCTTTTAACGGTGCCACTGTCCCAGGTGGCCGATTAAAAAAACTGCGGGCATCAGAGAAATTACTGGCCAGGATCAAGCTTTCACCAGTTGCCGTCGAGGTCACCACCAGATCCTGAATATCAGCCGTGCCGGTCTCAAAATAATCAACCGCCTCAGCCACGCCGTCACCATTTGAATCGGTCAATCGCCACACAATCGCGCTCCTGACCTGGATCGGTTGGGTTTGGCGCCTGGCTTCAGGTGATGCCCAGGGGCGTTCCGGGTTGAGGGTACTGGCGACAGCGGGCGTATTTTCACCTTGAACCAGAAAAACTGAAGTTCCCGCAAAGCCGTGGGCCACATAGAGGGTCTGGCCATCGAGACTAAAAGCCATTTGGGTGATGCGCCCTTGCGATTGATTGGGCCCTCTGATTTCGGGGAGCCGCGCCAGAAGACTCCCTTTGCGCTCTGAGACAGCGGCCTGACCAGGTTCAAGCAACCGCACCTGATATTGAAAGGGAGGTTCTTCCTCTGACAGTTTAATTTCACCAACAGCCAGTTTTCGAGAGGCGGGCAGATTTGGCGGAAGTGGATTTAACTCAGGTTGGGCACTGGCGGCACCAATCACCAGTGTGGTGGGAAGGTACCCTTGAGCGGTCACTTCAAACCCCGCTACCCCAGGACCAAACCGGGGAAATTGAACCTCAACCGAGGTCTTTCCGGCTGGAATGAGAACATCCTGATCAGCAAAAACCTGTTTATTCCTGGATCTGAGTGCCACACTGACCCCAGGTACTGGAGCTGGGTCTGGAATTCCAATGGTGGCGATGGCCACAGCCCCACTCTCAGGTGAAACCGTAATCCGTGGGAATGAAAGCAGTTCCCTGGCCGACCCGGCGTTGACAATAAAATTAATGCCCTCCATCAGCCGGCCAGCCTGTGGTCGAATACTGGTTTGCAGCAGCGGTTGATCAATTTCAGGGTTTCCTGATTCACCCGTGTTATAAAACTCACTGGTGACGTCAAATGTGGTTAATGAACTAAAGGACCCGCCGGCAGTTGGTTCCATTAAAACGACATATTCCTGATCCGGACTCAACCCAGGCAATTCATACAGGTTTTCCAGGCTGGCTGGTCCCGGTGGGTTACTGGTCAACCCCGAGTTAAAAAAAGGCGGGACATACCGGGCGCCTGACAATTGCGAGACCGCATCAAAGAAGGGGTCATTCACATTTCGGGCAATGATATTGGCCCCCTGGAGCGGAGTGGCGCCATCTGGCTGGAAAACCCTGCCAGAAATGATGGTGGCCAATGGTTGAGCCGGGTCTGGATACAACTGTGCCAGGGCCACCTGATCATCCCGAGCTGGACTTCCGGCGGCCACCCCGGTTTTCGGGATACTAAATGGATTCATGGTTTCAATTGATTCGACCGGCGCTTTGCCAAACCCAAATAACTCACGGTCAAAAATGATCGAGGGGCCATTGACCTGACAATGACCTAAACCCAGAAAATGGCCAATTTCATGGGTGACCACTCCCTGAAATTCTTCATTGGTAAAATCATAAAATGAGTTGTCCGGGTTGTTGTCAACATAGGTACTATTAAAAAAGGCGACCCCTTCAACCACTCGATGTGGTGACTGATTGTCAACCACTTCAAAGCCAGCCAAACCAATGACTCCTGATCGGGGACCAAATAAGGAGTCCAGAATGCGTCCTTCATTATCAAAAATAACCGGACTCTGGCCATCTGGCAGCGGATAGGCACTGCCAGGCGCCGGTTCATCGGAAAGAACCTGATCCACATTCTCAAGCGTCACATCAATGGGGACTCCATTTTTGTCTTGCAAGGGCGATTTTTCCTGAACCGTAATTTTTGCCCCAGGGACTGCCGACCAGTTTGCAAACGCAATCCGAACCAGTTCACGAGCCTCGGATTCTGACAGCCGTCCCAGCGGTCCACTATCGAGGTTATAAAAAATCTGATCGGGGTTCCAGGCAAGCGGGGTGCCGCTGGCTTCATCAACCGCCAGCGGGCCAGCCGCAGATACGGTTCTGGGCACTGCCCCTCCAGCCCATCTCGCCATCAAGTGTGGAACGATCAACAAGATGAGACAAATCAGGACCACAGAGCTTTGTTTTGTTTGATGAAATGCCAGTTTCAAGGTATCACCTCAACTCAACCGTTGACTTCAGTTATCGCCGTCAAATCAACCCGGTCAGTGACTGGCAAATAACTGTGTGGCGGTCAGATTTTATAAATCATTGATGCCAATCTGCAATCAGATCGTCAGGAGTAGAAAATGGATAGATGGTTCTATCAAATCATATTGAGCGAACGACTGACTTATGGATAACCGACTTTGACATCCTCCCCGCAATAAATTGCGGGGATTCCCTTGTGTGACAACTGAATGC
>DAOQNB010000854.1:0-1943 GCA_035335845.1 Acidobacteriota bacterium
CCTGGTACTCGTAACATATTGGTTCCGAAGAACTAAGTACTAAGCACTAAGTACTAAGCACTAAGTACTAAGCACTAAGTACTAAGCACCAGTTGGGCTACATCATTCCTGGGAATTTGAGCCCTAATGATTCTGGATCCATTCCGCCCAGCATGTTGCGAACCTGCTGTTTGGCCATATCTTCGGCCCGACGTTCGCCTTCATGCACCGCCGCCACAATCAGATCCTGCAGCATTTCCGAATCGCCTTCTTTGAACAGGCCTGGATCAATCTTGACCGCAATCAGGTGCTTGAGCCCATTCATGGTCACCATCACCATCCCGCCCCCGACTGACGCTGTAATGCGTTCATTTTCAAGGGTCTGGCGCATTTCTTCCTGCTTACGCTGGGCTTCCTGCATGGCATTTTGCAGACCGCCAAGTTGTCCAAAATCAAATCCTGGAATCTTCATACCTTCTCCTCATTCTGGAAATAAAAACTCTTTGAATCGAAAATGAAGAATGAAGCATTGCGAACAGACCTGACAGGTTCTTCATTCTTTATTCTTCATTCTTCATTCTTCATTCTTCATTCGTTTAGCTCATTGGAACGGCAAATTCGACAAACGGCTCATTGTTCACCACTGACAGAGTGCTGATGTGATAGAGCAACACGGCATCACGTGGAGCCGCAACTTCAGCCACCACTTCGCCAAAATGATTGCGAATCGAAGCAATCATCTGGCCTTCCGCGACCCGATCACCTGCTTTGGCCAGCATTCGCAATAAGCCTCCGGACGGCGCGTTGAGATAGAAGAAATTTGACAGCCGCTCAAAAGCAATCGGCATCAGGGTTTCTTCGAGCATCCGCAGCACACTCATCACGCGTCGGACGCCACGTTCGTGGATAACAATCGCGCTTTCTTCAACCAGTCCCTGGCGACCAGACTCAACCAGCATAGCCGGTTTTCCCTGCAGGGCCACGCTGTGATACCACGTTCCACCAAAAGCATTTCCTTCGCGCAACGGCTCTTCGACAATAAATGGGACACCGAATGATTCGGCCATATTGCGGGTGGTCTGGTCCTGGTCAGGTTCGCCGCCCCGGCGATAATAGAGGTGCGGCGTCAGGTCTTCGGGCAGGTCTCCGCTATGCAAATCAATCAGTGCATCGGCCAGCGGGGCCAGCTCTGAAGTTAAAGCGTAGGCAATGCGTTCGGTTTCTGATCCATTGGGATTCCCAGGAAACATCCGGTTGAGATTTTTCCCGTCTGCCGGGTTCACAAAAATACCGCGCCCATAAAAGCTTGGGACGTTGACAAGTGGCACGGCAATCAGTGTACCGCGCAATTGAAGCGGATTGATCGCCTGGGTCAATCGTAACAGGGCTTCAACCCCAGGATATTCACTCCCGTGGATGGCTGCTGTAACCAGCAAACACTTTCCGGGTCGAACACCACTGACCACAATCACTGGAATTCCAAGGACTTCATCGTTTTCCAGCAATACCTTGAGTTCGCCATTGGTTTTCTTATTTCGTTCGGCCACTGCTGCCTGAATCCAGGCATTCTGCTCATTCGTCATGGTTTTTAATCCTCATTTTTCAGTGTCAGTTGTCAGCCAAATGCTTTCAGAAAAGCCTGAAACCGCTCAACCCACTGGACTTGCTCGCGAGTATCGGGAACGGAACAGCCCCGCGCCGATTGAATAACCGCAAAGCTTTCGTCAACCGACTTCCCTTCCCACACCAGAATACAGGCCGCAATCAACGATGCACGTCCAATCCCGCCACGACAATGGATCACGATCCGCTGCCCGGCGGTTAAACTGGTGGTGAGTGTCCCGACCAGAAGCCGCACCTCACGAACTGAAGCTGGAGTTGAAAAATCGGGAATCGGAAACGAAATGTACTGTATGCCCTTTTGGATGCACAAGCGCTCTTCTTCCCAAAGATCAAGTTCCTTC
>DAOQNB010000854.1:2043-3245 GCA_035335845.1 Acidobacteriota bacterium
TTTGGAGTGCGGCGGCTTGACGCCGCTTTTTTTAAACGAGATTAGTCCAGCGGGGAGGGCGAAATCATCACCCGATTTCCACCAGCATCTTTGGCCAGTTCAAGTGCCAGATTCACGGCACTGAGCAAGGAATCAAGCGAAGATTTCAAGGGGAAGGAAGTAACGACACCGAGACTGACCGTGAGCCATTCATCTGATTCCCGGTTTGGCATCGAGAGCCACAGCGATTCAGCCTGTGAACGCAGCCGCTCAGCAATTTCAGCAATCTCACCTGAAGTCACACCCGGCAACACAATGAAAAACTCAGCCGAACCACAATAGGCAATCAGTTTCGGCTCTGTGCGACACTCAGTTTCAATCATGTCAGCTACGGGACTTAAAATGGCTTTACTGAGTTCAGGAGTTACCGCAGTCCCATATTTCACAAATGGATCAACCACAAGTTTGATGAAAGAGACTTCGACCTGGGTAAAACGGTTGTTCCAGTGAGCCAGAAGCGTTTTATTCAGTTCCTGGGCTGTCATCAATTCGGCAACTTTGCCGGCTAGTTCCTCCTTCATATCTGCCGGTTTCAGACTGCCAGATTCTAATTCGTCAAATGAGACAGTCCAGACTGGCTGGGGTTCAGGTGACAGGCGGGATTCGTGCAAGGGATTGATCGGGTGAGAAGCCTCCCAACTCATTGATGAGACGTGGGTTGCAGATCTTGTTTCAGATGAAATGGCTGATGGCGGGGCACTTACATTTACCTCACTGGTCCTGCCCAACGCCCCCGTTGCAACTGACTCAGACGCTGGAGCAACTTCTTCTGCCCACTGTGAAGATTGCGGTGTCAGGGTGAGTGGCGCAGTTATTGCTCGAACCGCCTCCGAAATATCTCCCTGCTCAGTCTGAATTCGGTGGACATATTCGCTATACACCCCCTCAGCAGGAACAATTGGCTTGAGTTTGGCAGTTTTACCACGTTGGAGAATTGATTCAATCGCCGACAGTCCTTCTTCAATTGGTGCGTCAACCGGCTTTACTGGCTCAAGCTTGAGCGTTTCTGAAAACCGGGGAAACTCAGGGAGAGAGGATGGGGGATGGGCGATAGGGGATGGGGGAGAGGGGAGAGGGGATGGATTAACCGCTTCAAAACCGGGTTCCAGGTTCCGGGTTCCGGGTTCCGTCTCAATCGCTTCAATTTGAGCAGGTTCTTCAAA
>DAOQNB010000855.1:0-3239 GCA_035335845.1 Acidobacteriota bacterium
AAAGCGGTGTCAAGCCACCGCACTCCAAAACCAAAAAGGGTCACTTTCAATGGTGAAAGTGACCCTTTTGGTTTTTCGTTGGCGGAGCCGACGGGACTCGAACCCGCGACCTCCGACGTGACAGGCCGGCGTTCTAACCAACTGAACTACGACTCCATAAACTTTTAAGAACCGAACATCTCACTTTGAAACTGGTGGGCGGTACTGGTTTCGAACCAGTGACCCCCGGTTTGTAAGACCGGTGCTCTACCGCTGAGCTAACCGCCCCTACAAGCAACCGTTTTGCCGGGTTTTCAAAGCGAGCGAGCAATATAGCCACGAGGGTGCAGGCTGTCAACAGTTTTTTTTGAAAATTTGCCGGAATTGAAAAAAAGGGGACGACTCGCTGGTAAAGTCTGTCTGGAGGCAGAATTTCTTGAAATGAAATTGGCGTGAACCTGGATTTTGTGTTAAGGAATGCACATCACTTCACTACCTTTTCAGTGCATTTCCACTTCCGAAAACATCGAACATCACCGCTTTACACGCCTTTTTGCCCACGGCCTGAGACTCCAACGTGTGTGTCCTGACCGAAAAGGGGTGTGAATCGTTCGACAACAGTCTCACTCAACCTACGGTAGGCTCATCATGACCCAAGAACACAAAAACCCCTCTCCGCTCCAACAGACCGCCGAGGCCAAACGCCTGGAGGAATCACGCAACCGCACGGCACACTGGAAACGCTGGGGCCCCTATGTCAGTGAACGGGCCTGGGGCACCGTTCGTGAAGACTATAGCCCATACGGTTCGGCCTGGGATTATTTCCCGCACGACCACGCCCGATCCAAAGCATATCGCTGGGGTGAAGATGGGCTGGCAGGGATTAGTGACCGCCGCCAATTTATTTGTTTTGCGCTCAGTTTGTGGAATGAAAATGATCCCATCTTGAAAGAACGCCTCTTTGGTTTGACCGGGCCGGAAGGCAATCACGGCGAAGACGTCAAGGAATACTATTTTTATCTCGATTCAACGCCAACGCACTCATACATGAAATGGCTGTATAAGTATCCGCAGGCGGCATTTCCCTACTGGCAATTGATCCAGGAAAACCGCAACCGCAGCCGGGCCGAACCTGAATTTGAGCTGCTTGATACGGGCATTTTCAATGAAAATCGCTATTTTGATGTCACGGTCGAATATGCCAAAGCGTCACCAGATGATCTGCACGTGCGGATTTCAGTCATCAATCGGGGGCCGGATCCGGCACCCATTCATGTCCTGCCAGTGCTATGGTTTCGCAATACCTGGACCTGGAAATCAAACGTCGAAAAGCCAAAACTCTATCGCATTGACCCGGTTGATACGACGAGTGTCGTGGAGCTCAATCACCCCTACTATGGAAAGCGCTGGTTGTACTGCGAGGACAGCCCGGAATTGCTCTTTACCGAAAACGATACCAACGTCCAGCGGCTCTATAACGCCCAGAATCCGACCCCATATGTCAAAGACGGCATCAATGAATATGTCGTCAATCACAACGCCGGGGCGGTAAATCCAGCTCAATTTGGCACCAAAGTTTCACCCCATTACAAAATGGTCATCCAACCAGGCGAAACCAAAACCATCAGCCTTCGCCTGACCGATCACCAGGTCAACCGCTATCCACTTGGCGCCGAACACGATCATGTCCTGGCCGCTCGCAAACAGGAAGCCGACGAGTTTTACAGCCACCTGATTTCGCCACACCTTTCAGTTGACGCCCAGAACGTGCAGCGTCAGGCATTTGCCGGCATGCTCTGGAGCAAGCAGTTTTTCTACTATGTGATTGAAGAATGGCTCAACGGCGATCAGACCCAGCCCAAGCCGCCAGCCGAACGTCGCAAAGGACGCAACAAAAACTGGGCGCATCTCTATAACGAAGACATCATTTCGATGCCTGACAAGTGGGAATATCCGTGGTATGCCGCCTGGGATCTGGCTTTCCACTGCGTACCGCTGGCCCAGATTGATCCGGATTTTGCCAAGGAACAGCTCATTCTGATGCTGCGCGAATGGTATATGCACCCAAATGGGCAATTACCGGCGTATGAATGGGCTTTTGACGATGTCAACCCGCCCGTCCACGCCTGGGCCGCCTGGCGCGTGTACAAGATCGAAAAGCGGATTCGCGGCGTTGGCGACCGGCGCTTTCTGGAACGGGTCTTCCAGAAACTTCTGTTGAACTTCACCTGGTGGATCAACCGCAAGGACGCCGAAGGCAACAACGTCTTTCAAGGCGGTTTCCTGGGCCTCGACAACATCGGCGTCTTTGATCGGAGCGCTGTTTTACCGACCGGTGGCCATCTCGAACAGTCAGACGCCACAAGCTGGATGGGCATGTACTGCCTCAACATGCTGGCAATTGCCCTCGAACTGGCGCACGACAACATGGCCTATGAAGACGTCGCCAGCAAGTTTTATGAGCACTTCCTCTATATCGCCAATGCCATGAACCACATCAGCAATGAAGACATTGAGTTGTGGAGCGAAAAAGATGGGTTCTTTTATGATGTGCTCCAGCTTCCTAACGGCAGCCACTTTAAGCTTCGGGTCCGATCCATGGTTGGCCTGATTCCGCTGTTTGCGGCGCAAACGATGGAAGCTGACTGGCTCAAACAACTTCCAGGCTTCCGCAAACGCATGGACTGGTTTGTCAAAAATCGTCCGGAACTGCAGCGCAATATTTCTTCGGTTGATGAAGAAGGCAATATCGTCCAGCAATTGCTGTCCATCGTGAACGCCAGCCAACTGCGACGAGTGCTCAAGGTGATGCTCAACGAAGCGGAATTCCTCTCTGATCATGGCATCCGCTCTGTTTCGCGGTTTCACTTAACAGACCCGTATGTGCTTCAGATCGGCGGTCAGGAATATCGAGTTGACTATGATCCGGCTGAATCCAGCACCGGTCTGTTTGGTGGGAACTCTAACTGGCGTGGGCCAATCTGGTTCCCAGTCAACTATCTCATCATTGAATCCATCCAGAAGTTCCACCACTTTTTTGGAGATGATTTCAAAGTCGAATTTCCAACCGGTTCGGGCAATCACCTCAACCTGTGGGAAGTCTCGGTTGAGCTTTCCCGTCGTCTGACACGCATCTTCCTGAAAGATGAAAATGGCCGGCGACCAGTGTACGACATGCCGGAAATGGAAAAATTCCAAACCGACCCCAACTGGCAGGATCTGGTTTTGTTTTATGAATACTTCCACGGCGACAGCGGTCG
>DAOQNB010000856.1:0-3239 GCA_035335845.1 Acidobacteriota bacterium
GTTTGATCTTGTCTTTTCTGGACTGGATCACACCTCAAACCAGATACTCCTCGTTGATCAGCAAAGTCCCAACAGTCAGGTCTGGTCTTTCGATCTTCAAACCTCGCGTATCAAGCTGATTTCCCAGCTCAATATGAATTTCTTTTTCCACAAAGCATTTGTGCTTGCCCCCCAAAGAAGCCGACTCTTCATCCACGGGGGAAGAACCGTTTCCTCAGCTTTGGGAGAACGACGGGAAGGTTCAATCTATGTGATTGATACCTCACGGGGCAAAGTTATTTCAGAAACCATCACTCCTGAAATCTATCCAATCACCTGGAATTCAACCACTAAAACGCTCTATGGAGTTTGGGGTGAAACCGTTATGGTTTTTCGCAAGACAAAGCCCGCAGCATCACCCTATGCTCCGCGTCGGAGTGAGCCAGCGGTCAATGATTGAGCCAAGTTCTTGAGGTTGAAAGGGTTTGCCCAGATAATCATCCATTCCCGCCTGGATACATTTCTCGGCATCGCCCTGCATCATATTCGCAGTTAAGGCCACAATCACGGTGTGACGCAAAGTCCCTTCGCGGCGGCGGATTTCGGCGGTGGCTTCATAGCCGTCCATTTCCGGCATGTGACAATCCATCAACACCAGATCATAGGCTTTGGTTGAAACGGCTGCGACCGCTTCACGACCATTGAGCGCCACATCTACCTGTAACCCAAGCTTTTCAAGCTGACGTTTGGCCACCCGCTGATTCACCAGATTGTCTTCGACCAGCAGTACTGACGCCTGGGCAAAGGATTTCAGGGCTTCTGGTGAGGCCAAAACACCGGCTTTGTATTTCGTCACGTCGGCTGGCTCGGCGGAGATCACAGACGATGGCGTTTGAGAAATCCCCAACGGCACTGTAAACCAGAACGTTGACCCCTTCCCGACCTCACTTTCAACACCAATCGTACCGCCCATCAATTCCACCAGTTGGCGTGAAATGGTTAACCCCAGGCCGGTTCCGCCAAACTTACGGGTTGTTGTGCTGTCAGCCTGGGTAAATGGTTGAAAAATCTGTGGCTGTACTGTGGAGTCAATCCCGATGCCAGTATCTTTGATTTGAAACTTGAGGATCGTTTCCGTTTCAAGTAATTTCTGGAAAGAGACCGAAACCTCTACGTTCCCCTGATGGGTGAATTTAATCGCATTGCCGACCAGGTTGGTCAGAATCTGCCGCAATCGAACTGGATCGCCAACATACATCTGGTTCAACTGGGGCTCAACCGATGCCGTCAAAATGAGCCCTTTGTCTTCGGCGCTTTTTCCCAGAATGGTTGTGGTTTGTTTGATCATCTGGTGCAGATTAAATTCAACCGCTTCAATCTTTAACTTTCCGGCTTCGATTTTTGAATAGTCCAGAATGTCATTGATGATCGTCAGCAGCATTTCAGCCGACGAAGCCACTGTCTCGGCATATTCTTTCTGTTCAGCAGATAAGCTGGTATCAAGCAATAAATTGGACATCCCGATAATGCCGTTCATCGGGGTTCGGATTTCGTGGCTCATATTGGCCAGAAACACACTTTTCGCATGGCTGGCTTCAAGGGCCGCTTCTTTGGCGTCAAGCGCCTGTTTTTCTGAGACTTTGAGTTTTTCGACGGTTTCTGCCAGTTCAGCCGTTCGGGTTTGGACTTTGGTTTCCAGCGCGTGGTTGAGCTCATCGAGTTCACCATAGACTTGAGTGAACCGGTTGGCCAACGAAACCGCCATCGCCAAAATAACCACGGCAAATCCGATATATCCCAGATTGAGGTGCGGCAAATACCCAAAAATGGCCAGTCCATCGTACATCCGGGTTCCAACCAGGCACAAAATACCAATGAAAATGGTTTGGGCGGTTGGGTTTCCACGCTTCATTTCTTTGGGAAGCATTACCAGCGAGAGCCACATAAACGGCAACGCGCCAAGCAATACCGTCCAACCCAGTGTGGTGAACGTCCACCCTGGAAAAAGGAGCACGATCACCGCCATACAGCCGGGCAATATCTGACACAACCGGATAACTCGCGTAAAGGACCATCCAAAGATCAAACAATAAAACTGAACCCAAAAGACAGTATTAAAAAAAGCGGGTCCCAGGGCCAGTCCCCAGGCTCGAAGCGGCGTCACCACGCCCAGATATAACTCTGAATTAAAAAAAATACTGATCGAAGCCAAAATTGGGATCAGTCCAAACCAGAAATATTCCTTCAGTTCCCGGCGACGGCGAAAAAGCTGTAGGTGATAGAGTCCAACCAGGGTAAAGACAACCAGACAAATCAATTGTGGCACATTGGCCAGCCAGACTTGTTGCTCCTGAAGCGCAACTTCGCGCCTGAGTTCGGGCAAAGCACCAAATAGAAAGTTCCCGACTGGCCGCTCTCGCATCAGGGCATTCACCCGTTCAAAACCAGGATCGCGCCACCCGCGGATCGCCACCACACAGATTCCATCCGGTCCAATCGCGGCAGCAGGAATTTCAATTACCTGTGTCCGTCCAGGCAAGGTATGCGGAGATGGGGAAAAATGACCGTACCCGCCAACCAGCGTTCCTCCGGCATAAACCTGATAACAGCCATATTCAAATTTGCCCAGCGCCACAGCTATCGCACTATGGCGGTGGGCTTCGCTTTGAGCCCAGGGCAATCGGAGTGTCAGCCGATACCACTGGAAACCGCTCGTGTAGCGCTCCTTACCCCAGGCTTGCGTCAACGAAACCAAAGGCCAGGCAGTATCGTCAAACTCAGGTCGGGCCCAGTTCAGATCATCACCAGTTTGAAATTTCCACGCCTGTGATACATCAACGGGAGATTCAATCCCTGCCACTGGAAGCGCCTGCGCCGCCCACACCGACACCAAACTCCCAGCCAGCAGCACCAGCAGCAGCGAAAATCCCAAAATGTGGAATTGTTTAGCGAGCATTGGTGTTGTGAGGGGCTCCTTGTTCTCTGTCGGATGGCGGCTGGAGTTATCGGGAGACCTTCATTGTCCATACTTTCCAACAATCTTCAATCACTGTATTTGCGCAAGGTTCAGGGTTCAGGGTTCAGGGTTCAGGGTTGCGGGAAAATACAATTCTTTCAATATCCCTGCTTCTACCGGATTTTGTGTTTTGCCGGGTCGACGTTGAAAATAAAGAGCTTGTCAGTACCACCTGCGTGAGCGGGTGGGGTTGGAAAGCCGACCAACCCACCCACTGACGCGGGTGGTACTGACTGAGCCGCCT
>DAOQNB010000857.1:0-3234 GCA_035335845.1 Acidobacteriota bacterium
CCCGGAACCCGGAACCCGGAACCCGGAACCCGGAACCCGGAACCCGGAACCCGATCTCGTCAGACTGGAACAGAAACACCTTTTAAAATTTCTTCCAGTGCTGACTCAGCTTCATCTGTCTGACGACGACCACTGGAATAATGTGGATTGATCATCACCCGGTGTGAAAGCACGGGGATCGCAATTTGTTTGATATCGTCAGGCAAACAGAAGTCCCGCCCATCAAGCACCGCCATGGCCTGGGCCGCCCGAAATAATGCCAGACTCCCACGCGGACTGACGCCGAGTTCTAATAGTTCTGATTCGCGGGTGGCATTGATGATCCGAAGCAAATAGTCCACCAGTGCGTCATCCACCTGGACGTTGCGGGTAATCTCCTGAAAATGAACGACTTGATCTGAGTGCATAACCGAAGTCAGGGCTTCGATTGGGTGGGCCTGCATTTGACTCAGCAAAATTTGCTTTTCTTCTTTGGCATCTGGATAGCCGATCCGGAGGCGCACCAGAAAGCGATCAAGCTGAGACTCCGGTAAGGGATAAGTACCATGGTGCTCAACCGGATTTTGGGTTGCCAGCACAATAAAAGGCTGTGGTAGGTGAAACGTTCGATTTTCAACCGTGACTCGTCCTTCAGACATGGCTTCGAGCAAACAGCTTTGGGTCTTAGGTGTTGTCCGATTGATTTCATCTGCCAGGATCACATTGGCAAAAATCGGGCCTTGACGAAATTCAAACTGGTTATTTTGCTGATTAAACACATTCAATCCAACAATATCGGAAGGCAGCAGGTCACTGGTAAATTGAATGCGCTGAAAGGAACAATCAAATGATTTGGCCATGGCCTGAGCCAGTGTGGTTTTGCCAACGCCGGGAACGTCTTCAATCAACAGGTGACCTCCGGCCAGCAAGGTCATCAATGCCAGGCGGACAACGTCGCGTTTGCCACGAATAACTGATTCAATTGATTCTTCTAACTGGCGTAACTGGCGGGTCGTTTCAGCCTTGCTCATTCGAGTCGCTACGTCTACCTGTGGATTCACAAATTTCTCCTTCAACCCTTGGCTCAATTGACTTCTCTACGTCGGAAAATTTTATAACCGGATGTTTTCTGGCAGGATGCGAAGCATAAAATCGCTGCAGAGAGGCAGGATTATAGCATTCGAACCACGCAATTCGTAAACCGGGCTTAGTGGAATGTACACCCGTCAGTAGTCAGTAGTCAGTAGTCAGTAGTTCGTTAAGTTTATCTGGTTGAATTACTTGACTATTTTCTAATACGAGACCTTCATTGCAAATTGGCATAAGAAATAGTGGGGCTGAAGTCTCCGAACTGAAGAGAACGGGCTCAGAGCCTGGGGTTGAAGAAGTCGGGCTGAGGGCTAAAGAACTGGTTTTATTTCATCCCTCATCCTTCATCCCTCATCCCTTCGAGTGCCCCAGGCCCAATGTCTTCAGCCTGATGATGTTTCACCCCCACTAAGCAAATGACGGTGGGCGCACATTTCCTTTGAGCTTCAAAATGATGGGCTTCCCTTTTTTGCCAGTTGAACCAAGGTCAGCCTGCTGCTCTTTCCGAGGTGGTGGGGTGTTTTTCACAACCGGTTTTTTCGCTGGTGCCCCGGCTTTGACAATTTCAACCGAAATGGTGTTTTCGGTATAGTCCACCACTGGCGACTTGAATTTTACACCATTTGCGCTAAACGTCTGGTCATTCAGGTAGTTATACAGCGCCAGTTGATCCATTGTGGTTTCAATTTGCAGCCGGTCACCGGCGCCGGCGCCAACGCCAAGCTGGACAGTGGCACCAAGGGCCTGCAAGCCATCAATAATTGCCTGGACCTGACCGGGGTTATCTTTAAAGAAAACCGTCAGGGTAAAGGCATTTTTGAGCTGTTTGGTGTCGGTAATCACATCGCTGTCTTCAAAAATTGACCGGAACAGTTGACCGACGGCTTGCAAAACCAGTTGATCTTTGACGGATTCGAGCGTGTTGGTAAACGCCACCATAGACGAATTCCCGCCTTCACGCCCGGTAAATAATGATTCACCTAAAATCGTGTTGTCATAGGGTCGCATCAAGGTGTAGATGAAATTGGCATCGCAGACATACCCGCCCTGACTAAACGGGCGGTTATCGGCTTCGACGTCAAAGTGCATCAGGTAATCAGCTTTGTACTCAAGCGCTTTTTTGGCCAGCATTCGCACGCCTTCCGGAGAGGATTTGATTTGGGCGGCAGTCACTTCGGTAATGCCTTCAAAGGCCACTGGCTGGAGGCCGGCCTGCTTGAGCTGATCATAAATCATAGCCCGCAGCTTTTTTGCGGTGAGCGGATCGGTAAAACTTCCGGCGGGAATGACCATCACCCGTGGTGGCTTGTCACCAAAGCTCAGGACATCGTTGTTGACCAGGGCGGCAACCATTTTGGGTAAATCCAGGTTGCCTTCGACGGTGAGGGTGATTTGGGTTTCGTCAGGGTTAATTTTTTCTGATTTCACCTGAAAATCGAGCACATAATCAGTTGGTGGATCAAGGGCAATATCAATGTCTTCTTGATGTTCTTGAATAACGGTTTCCGAAAATTTGTCTTTAAGAAAATCAGCTAAAAAGCGTTGTTTGGCTTGATTGAGCGCCTGGCTGCGGGAGGCAGTGCGCATCGCTCCACCTTTAAACGGCAGGGTGTAGCGACGTTTGAGGGTTTCAGCCTGCGCTGACATAGCCCATCCAAGCAGGATGACAAGCGCGACGGTTGCATACTTCATCAATGGTTTCACAACTATTTCCTCCTTCGGAAAATAACAAACGGGCACAGTCTGAAACTGTGCCCTTTATGACCAATAACTTCTATCCTTTCAACAAGGCACAAGGCTGGAGTTCATCAAATACACAAGTGGAACCTTCCTGGTTTTCCCGACACCCTCAGCCCCAAGCCCGAAACGATATTAATGGCGGCCTTTGCCAATCTGGCGGACCTTATGGAATTTCTCGATCCGGCTCGTGCTGGGTGTGGCATCCGGTGTGCCTTTGGCATCAAAGGTTTGAACCAGTGTGCACCAGGCCAGTTTGGGTTCGACCTGAACCACGCGAATCACCCCGACTTTGGTTCGGTCATAACCAATGGTATTGCCATTTTCATCCGTGATCGGGTCGCCTTCAATCATGACTTCAAATTCCTGACCTTCGGCAACACCTTTATCAGCGCCAGCGTTGATCGCCACCCGGTCGGCTTTGACCAG
>DAOQNB010000858.1:0-3228 GCA_035335845.1 Acidobacteriota bacterium
TACTAAAAGGCTGCCCAAGGCTTTGTCAATCTGTCGTTGTCTCTGTAGTACACTTTACTACAGAGTTGGTTGTTGGTTGTTACCGAAAAACTGAAGACCTTCCCTTACCGGTTGGTCTTTTGGCTTTTGGGAAGGGAAAAACATCGTGAGGTCAAACTTGAAAGACGATTATATGAATGGGGAAGGTGATCCAACCAGTGGGGACAATATGGTCTCCAGTTTGGATCTCGAAAAATTTTTAGCAGAAATAGATTCAACCACTGCGGATGATGACGATTTCGTTTGGGAAAGTGACACTGAAGAAGTTGAAGAAATTGAAGATGCCGAAGATGTAACCGAGGCCCTTGCGGCCCCACAACCTGATCTTTCAGCCTCCGAAGCAGACCGGTCACTTGATGCGATGACACTCTATCTGCGTGAGATGAGCAATGTTTCATTGCTGACTCGCGAAGATGAGGTCGCCATTGCCAAACGAATCGAGCGGGGTCGCCGGCGACTCCAAAAAGCGCATGCCCGATCCCTGATCGTGGCCGAAGCGCTCGAAGAACTCGCCGAAAAACTGGTCCACGAACAATTGAGCATCCGCGCTGTCATTGACACGTCAGACTCAGTGGCGGAAGACATCACACTCGAAAACGAACAAAAATATCTCGAAGAAACAGTTGAAAAGTTTCAACAGGTCACCAAACTGGTGGTCCAAATCCGCAAAGAAACCGTCAAGATCCAGGAAGAGCAAAAGAATTCCAAAAAAATGAGCCGGTTGCTGCGGAAATTGTCCCGCCGCCGCATTGAACTTTCACGAGTCATCCGGACGATTCTGTTTTCAAATCAGATGCGTCGGGAGTTTACCAATCGCATTCAAGGCGTGGTCCGTCAGATTCTGGAACTCGAAGATCAGGTTACGCGGGCTGAAAAAGCGCTTGCCTCGAAGAAACGAGTTGATGAAAACGAGATGAAGAAAAAAATCCGGCTGGCGAAAAAACGCCTTTCGGAAATTGAGCAACGCTATGTTTCAACCACGGTTGAGATTAAACGCTCGCTCAAACAAATCATCTCGGCTGAAGCCGAAGCTGAAAAAGCGCGCCGTGAAATGATCGAAGCCAACCTTCGCCTGGTTGTGTCCATTGCCAAAAATTACATCAACCGGTCACGCGGGCTGCAATTTGCCGATCTGATCCAGGAAGGCAATATCGGCCTGATGCGGGCGGTTGAAAAATTTGACTACCGTCGTGGCTATAAATTCTCGACTTATGCCACGTGGTGGATCCGTCAGGCTGTGACCCGAGCCATTGCTGACCAGGGACGAACCATCCGCGTTCCAGTCCATATGGTAGAAACAATCAACAAAATTGTGCGCACCGCACGGTTGATGGTTCAGGAACTTGGCCGCGAACCAACGCACGAAGAACTCGCCCAGCGAACCGACCTGCCAGTCGTGAAGGTCCGCCAGGCACTCAAAATCGCCCAGGAGCCAATCAGCCTTGAAACGCCAATTGGTGATGACGGCGAATCAAACCTGGGAAGCTTTATCGAGGACCGCAACAGCCTCAACCCGGCGGAAATGATCGTTGGCAAGGGACTGCGGGAAGCCACCCTTGAAGTTCTCAACACCCTGACCCCACGCGAGGCCCAAATCCTCAAAATGCGGTTTGGTCTGGATAATGACGGGCAGGAGCGAACCCTCGAAGAAGTCGGACGTCATTTCGCCGTGACTCGCGAACGCATCCGACAAATCGAAGCCAAAGCGTTACGTAAACTTCGTCACCCATCACGGAGCCGAAAGTTGAAAACTTTCTTTGACGACGATTGGCGATAACTTGAACCATTCAGGCCAGACTTCACAGTCTGGCCTGATTTTTGTATGTCGCCCCATCTGAAAATACCAACCACCAGCCTCCCCTTCTCTCCGTTGAACACCCCATGTTTTCCGCCGCGCTTTGGGAATCCATCCAGCAAGCTTTTGCGAGCCTTTCCGCCAATAAACTTCGCACGTTGCTCACCTTAATTGGAATTGTAGTTGGCGTGACGGCGGTGATTGCCGTGGTCACCGTCATCGAAGGGCTCAATCAAAAAGTCGCCCAAACCTTTGCCAGTCAGGGTTCAAATGTTTTTTCGGTCCGAAAACTTCCGCAAATTATTCTCAGCCGGGATGATTTGTTACGATTCCAGAAACGCAAGGATATCACTGAGGAAGACGCCCGATTTGTCACCGACCGCTGCCACGAGTGTGATCAGGTCGGATGGGATTTCACCACCATTGGCACCGTTAAGTTTGAACATGAAAAATCAGAGAATGTCATCATTCGAGGCATTTCGGGAAATGTGCCTACGATTGAGTCACTCACGCTTGATGAAGGCCGAATCTTTACCGAACAGGAAGCCCAGGGCTCACGCAATGTGTGCATTATTGGCTGGGACGTGGTTGATAATCTCTTCCCGTCCAAAGACCCGCTCGGCAAAGAGTTAAAAATTGCGGGCCGCCCCTATACCGTCATCGGCGTTTCGACCCGGTATGGCTCGCTGTTCGGTTTTTCACGTGACAATTTCGTCATGATTCCCTTCTCAACCTTCTGCCGCGTGTATGGCACCGGCGGATCAATCAATATCATCATTGCCGCGACCAGTACGGAGCGCATTGACCAGGCCCAGCAGGAAGTCCGCACCCTGATGCGGATTCGGCGACAGAAATCATTTCGAGACGAAGATGACGGCTTTGCGATTGAAAGCTCACAGGTGTTTCTCGATCTCTATTCAGATGCGACTCGCAATATCTACCTGGTTTCATTTGTCGTCTCGGGAATCTCGCTCATTGTCGGTGGTATTGTGATTATGAACATCATGCTGGTCTCAGTGACCGAGCGCACCCGCGAAATTGGGATCCGCAAGGCGATGGGCGCCCGCCGGGTTGATGTCTTATGGCAATTTCTGACCGAGGCGGTCGTCATTTCAGCCATTGGAGGCTTAATCGGCATCTTTTGCGGGTTTGGACTGGCGTATCTGATTTCGATCTACACCGCATTTCCAATCGCCGTCAAAGCCTGGTCAGCGATTCTCGGCGTCACGGTTTCATCGCTGGTCGGTATTGTGTTTGGTGTCTATCCAGCCAACCGGGCCGCCCAGCTTGACCCAATTGAAGCGCTCCGGGCCGAATGAGTTCCTTGGGTTCTTAGTTTTTGGTGCTTGGTGCTTGGTTCTTGGTTCTTGGTTCTTGGTTCTTGGTGCTTGGTT
>DAOQNB010000859.1:0-3227 GCA_035335845.1 Acidobacteriota bacterium
AAGGAGAACCCAACTGCGTGTCTGAAGATTTCTCAACTGCTTTTCTGACCCCTGCCCAAAAAATGGCTGTGACGGCACCGCTTGAATCCCGCCTCGTGCTGGCCGGTCCCGGAACTGGAAAAACCCGGACACTGGTACATCGCGTCGCCTATCTGATTTCGGAGTTGCGCATTCCGGCGGAAAATTTGCTTGCGGTGACCTACACCAACAAAGCGACTGAGGAAATGCGCCACCGGCTACGTCGGATGGTGCCTGCTGACGCTCAGCGGCTGTCGGTGGGAACGTTCCACTCGTTTTGTATTCGGGTGCTGCGGCAGCATTATGAAGCCCTCAATATGCCAAAACACTTTGCTGTCACCGATGAAAAAGGACAGCTCAGTGTGCTCCAAAAAGTGGTGCCGACGTTGCGCGATACCAATGACACAAAACGGTTGCTTGGACAACTCAGCTCATGGCGGATGTCAGAAACGACTCAGCGGTCTGCGTTGACTGAGTTTCAGGAAGAAACACTCAAAAAATATCTCACCGAGCTTCGCCGTCAGGCACTGATTGATTTCGATGACATTTTGCTGCTGACCTTTAAGCTCTTTCACAAGCACGCCGATGTCTTAAAGCATCAGCAGGCACAGTACCAATCCATTTTGGTTGATGAATTTCAGGACACCGACCTGCTTCAGTACCGCATTCTGAAACAACTCACGGGTTTGCAGACCCCAGTGTTTGCTGTGGCTGACGATGACCAGTCCATTTTTGCGTGGCGTGGGGCCAATCCGGAAAACCTTCGGCAATTTGTGGCAGATTATTTATCGAGTGACAGTGAACCGCACGTGATCAAGCTCGAAGCCAACTATCGCTGCAGTGGCTCAATTGTTGCCGCCGCCAACCGGATGATTGCCCCAAGCTTGCGTCTGTTTGACAAAGTGCCAACGGCGGTCAATGAAACAGGCGGGCCAGTGGAAGTTCGCGAATTTGACACCGACCAGGAGGAAGCCGAAGCCATTGCCCAGGAAATCGAAGACCTGGTTCAGGATCCAGGCCAGAACCTGACCTATCGCGATCTGGCGATTTTGTACCGTCGCCACCAGATTGGCGAAGTGCTGGAACTGACGCTTCTGAGTCACGGGATTCCATGTCAGGTGGTGCGCGGGGCCAGTCTGTTTGACCTGCCGCGCATCCAGCGCGTGCTGGCCTTAATGCGAGTGCAACTCAATCCGAAAGATGAAATCAGTTTACAGGCACTGGTCAAGGAATATCTTGACGATCTGTTGTTTCACAAAGTCGAAGCGCTGGCACGGTCATGTGGCTCGCTTCGTCTGGCACTGTGGAAGCGGTTGAATGCCAGCGACGGCGATCATGCCGAGCGACGCCAGATTGGCCGGGTGGTTGGGATGCTTTCGACGGCCAAAGCGCTCTATGAAATGCAGCCCGGACTTTCGCTCAGCGAATGGGTCCAGGCGCTCAATCTGTACCTTGAAGCCGAAGTTGTACAGCGGGTTCAGGATACGGCCAGCCAGCAGGATTTGCAGCGAATTTCCGACCCACTCGGCATTCCGGCGCTTGAAACGGCAGCGCGGTGGCTTGAACGGCTTGGAATGCGTCAGGGCGTGCTTGTGATTGCCGCCACCGATGAAGCCAACGAACTGGCTGCCGCGTTTCTGCTCAAGCCGCTGCTGGCGAGTGCCCCGTTTAGTATCAGCACCTGGCGGGCGATTGAGGCCAATCCGGTACCAAAAGGCAAACCGATGTTGCTGCTGGCACTCGATCCGGAAGCCGAGAAAGAAGTGCTGCACCAGCATCAGTTTATTGCCATTCTGGCCGTGACGACGGTTGATTCACCACTTCCAAAATCCAACCCGCCCAAACGCAATCTGCCGACCAAACTGATTCCAGCCGGTGAAGCCGGACCACAACCTTCGATGTTTGTCACGTTGTGGAAACTGGGCCAGGCCTATCAGGGTTTGCGGAGCAATGTGTTTTTGCCTGATTACACCGCCGTGGATATTGAAACGACTGACCTTGACCTTGAGCGGTGTGACATTGTCGAACTGGCGGCTGTGCGGGTGCGCAATGGCCAGGTCGTGGCTGAATTTTCCGAATTGCTCAAGCCGTCGGTTCCCATCAGTCCACAGGCTGAGGCGGTGCATCACATCAGTGCCTCGATGGTGGCAGCCGCCCCCACCTTTGAACAGGTCGCGGCTGAATTTCGGGCCTTCATCGGTTCTGACACGCTGGTGGCACACAACGGACTTGGGTTTGATTTCCCGATCATTATGCGGCGGCTCCGGACGGCGGCACAGGCGGCACAACAGCCAGCCCAGGGACTTGAAAATCCGTTTTTCGACACGCTTCCAATGGCGCGCCAGCTTTATCCGGAAGCCAAAAAAGCCACGCTGGAATCGCTGGCTGCCCGATTTGAAGTTGACCCCGGCTCCAGTCATCGTGCGCTGGACGATACGCGCACGCTGGCGCTGGTTTTTGAACGAATGAAAACCGACTATGCCGAGGCCCAACGGGCTCGCAACGGCTTTGACACGCTCGGATGTCTGGCGGCGGCGATGCTGCTGGAAATGGACGAACTTTCAGCCGAGAAATCGCCACTCTTTCGACTTGGCCGCCGCCAATGGACCTCGGAAAACACCGAAGATCTGGTCAAAACCCTGGCGGCTGCGGCTGAAGATCGGGATGATGGGAGCGGCGAGCAATTGCAGGCGGCGTGGCACATGGTGATTCAGGAATGTGCCGACAGTCAGTTGTCACGTGATGCCGCGCAGGAAACAGAAAGTTATTTACGGTTTTTGGAACTTCTGAAACGCTATGACAGACGACCGCTGGCCGAGGTGATCCAGGAATTCATTGATTTTACGCGTCTCTTTCAGCAACAGGATAGCTGGAAAGAACGCAATGCCGTGACATTGATGACCATTCATGCGGCGAAGGGCCTGGAATTTCCCTGGGTATGGATTGCGGGTGTCGAGCAAGGGGTGATTCCGACCTATCAGGCAATCAAGGCCGAAGGCAAGCTCCGGGCGGCCAAAGTTGATGAAGAACGTCGTCTCCTTTATGTCGCAATGACTCGGGCGCAAACCAAACTCATGCTTTCCTTTGCCCATCAACGCAAGGGAATGGACACCGGCCCGTCCGAATTTTTGCGGAGCCTGTAACCCAGAAAGCTTTGGAGTGCGGTGACTTGTCACCGCTTTTCTATCCAGCGACTTGTCGCTGCCTGA
>DAOQNB010000860.1:0-3224 GCA_035335845.1 Acidobacteriota bacterium
CTAATACAACCACTCCATTCCCAAATGGAATTCTTCATTCTCAATTCTTCATTCTTCATTCAATGGTTGCCAGCACCAGTGTCAGGTCATCGTCGGTCCGTTCGCGGATGCGGTTCGAATTTAAGAAACCGACGAGTTGCTCTGTGGCAGACGCCGGGTCAGTTTCTTCAGCCATAAACTGGAACAAAGGGGCAAAAAACGGACGATGAGCCGTGGCTTCGGGCAACTTGAGGGCAAGCAACTGGAGGCCATCGGTAAATAATGCCAGTTGCGCCAGGCTGCCGCGCCAGACAACCGTCTGAATTTGCGTCAGGGCCTGAGGAGCGGTGAGAAACAACGTCTGGTTGAGGTACTCTCCGGTGTGTGGGGTTGTCAGGGCAAGGGGGTCAAGACGTTGGGGTTTTACAACCGCGGCACCGTCTCCAATTTGAGCAACGGCAACCACTTCTGGATGAGCCACCACCACCACCAGCGTCGTGGCAAGTTCGCGAAGCGCAATCCCATGCGTCTCCGCTTCCTGTTCCAGCTTTGTTCGTGCCAGTTGAAAGGCATTGGTTAAGGAGGTCTGGAGCACTTCGTCAGCTTCAACCTGAAACTGGTTCGCGCTGATTTGGGCAGTCAGATGAGCCACAACTGTTTCAACCACCAGACGAGCACCGATTTCAGCGTGTGTGGCCGAACCCGCGCCGTCAGCGACTGCCGCCACCAGCCACCTGGAATTGACCACCTGCCACTGACAGGCATCCTGACAGGGTTGATGGTGGCGCTGGTGGCCGGAACCACAAACCGAAGCGCCGCTGACCCGCCATCGAATCTCTGAGCCTGATGGAGTTGGGCTTTCTGGCGTCAAAGTGTCATCCGCCATTTAAACTGTCCCCCATCCTGGCGGTGGCAGCGCCACCTGTTCGTCAAGCCTGGAGTGTGACACCCGCTGCATACTGACTGAAAGCCAGGTGAACATGTCCTTAAAATTCAATCCTTTGAGCTTGAGCGGCGTGCGCACGACCAGCCGGGTGAGTTGATCCATATCAGCCCCCTCGACACCGACAGCAAAGAACGCCACCCGTTTATTGGCTTCATCGTCGGCAATCCGTTGTCTGGCCCGGTCAATCACGTCCTGGATTTCGCCATACGGCTGGCCATCAGTGATCAAAAACACCCAGGGGCGATAGTACGCAACCCCGTTGGCACGGTACTGGGCTTTGCGAGCCTGGATCATATCGAGCGCCTTATTGATTCCCGAACCGGTATGGGTATAACCCTGGGCGGTCAGCATTGGGGGTTCAAATTGATCAGCCGTCACAAAATCCTGAACGACTTTGACCTGACTATCAAAGGCCACAATCGCCACTTCAACCCGCATTTTGGCCAGGGCGTCCTGATTGAGATTTTCTTTAAAAGTTTGCAATCCTTCGTTGAGCAGCGTAATCGGCTGGCCATTCATCGAGCCCGACGTATCGAGCAACAACACACAGGGACACCGGGGCTCTGGGTTTTCGGCAAACTCCACTGCATCTTCCAGTCTTGGCATAGGGTTCTTCGTTTGACTCCTGCGAGCAAAGGTAAAATGCGGCACGGGGAGCCTGGAGGACAGGTCTCGTGCTCTTTTGGATGGGTTAGAGGCACGCGTAAGCTTACACGAATCATCTGGAATCTTCCAAAGTGTGCTTCCCAGAGCCAATCCCAAATCAGAAAGAGTGAGAACGATAAAGGAAAAAATAAACGGAGGATGTCGCTGGCGACATCCTCCGTCAAACAGGGAGCTATGCAATTGGATGGGCTGAAGCTTACAGAGAATTGATAAAAAGTCCTTGTGCGGCAGCGTTGATCACCGAAGCGATCCGAACCGTAGATTGAACGCCGGTTTTGGAAAGACCTTCTTTCACAATCGAGTCCGCGTGGGCGTCAATGCAGCGTCCGCAGCCATTAATGGCTGAAACAGCCAGCGAATATAATTCGAAATCCAGTTTTTTCACGCCGGGATTGCCAATGACATTCATCCGCAGCCGGGCGGGCATGGTGGTGTAGTCTTTATCTGAGACCAGGTGCTGAAACCGGTAATAGACATTGTTCATGCCCATAATTGTCGCAGCGGCTTTGGCGGCGTTGATTTCCGCTTCTGACAAAACTTCTTTGGCTTCTGACAGGATTTCCGCGACCAGTTGACGATCTTTGGTGGCATATGCCGAAGCCAGGGCAATGCCGAAAATCTGATTTTTCTTGAGGTCGGGCGCGCCTTCTTCGGTGAGAACGCTCGACAGGTTGAGTTTTGTATCCTTGGCAAAATCGCCGAGTTGATCCTTGATAGCCTGAATCGCCATGGTTTGCTCCTTATGAAGTAACCGGGGACTGATGGGAAAGGAAACTGGGATATTTGATAAGCCTTCCCAATTTTCCTTTCCCGGTTTTTTCTCTCTGAACGCTGAAGTTGTTGAAAATCAATGAGTTGAAGTATTCAACCCGTGATGGTTCTTAGGCAACGACGATGGTTTCTTCACCTTTTTGCCAGTTGCAGGGGCAGAGTTCGTCGGTTTGCAGCGCATCGAGGACGCGCAAGACTTCTTTCGGATTGCGGCCTACGCTCAGGTCGGTCACCATCGTGAAGCGGATCACGCCTTGTGGGTCAACAATGAACGTTGCACGTTGGGCGACACCCGCATTTTTATCCAAAATTCCCAGACCAGTGGTCAAATCACGTTTCACATCAGCCAGCATCGGGAACGGCAGGTTGTTTAATTCTTCCTTGTGCTGCCGCCAGGCCAGGTGGACAAATTCTGAATCGGTGCTGGCGCCAAGCACCTGGGCATCACGGTCGGCAAATTCCTGATTCAATTCGCCAAACGCGGCAATTTCAGTTGGGCAGACAAAAGTGAAATCTTTGGGCCAGAAGAACACCACCAGCCATTTGCCCTGGTACGTGTCGTTGTTGATTTCGGTGAATGCGTTTTTGATGTCGTTTGAAACCGTGGCCGTGACTTGAAACTTCGGGAAAAGATCTCCTACGCCTAACATTGTTTATCCTCCAAAAAAGGTTGGTTTGTTGTTTATGAATGTTCGTATGGTTGAAAACTTGCTTGATGGCGGTACTCTAGGGAAAGAGTTTTAATAAGTAAAATATATTGTTTTTATCAAAATGATAATCCAGAATTATCATTAAAATTTGCCGCTGTGGAATGCGGCCCACTTGACGCCGCTTTTGGTGGCGCTTATTTCACCACAAACGG
>DAOQNB010000861.1:0-3218 GCA_035335845.1 Acidobacteriota bacterium
CAATCAGGTAAAGTAGTTACATTTTGGTTCTCAGGGTTGTACCATTTTCGATGCGAACCACCGCCTTTACGCGAAAGTTCCTGACATCCCAAAATTATCAACTTGCGAGCAGCATCACGATAAATCACGGGACCATTACCATCGTTTCCAATAAAACCGGGTTGGTGAGTTCTGAAAATTGAATAACCTCAGGAAGTGTTCGCCCAAGTTCCTGATAGGCTTCGATCACAGCTTCCAGTGCGTCGGGCACATTGGCCAGAGCTTCATCAACAGTGTCGCCTTCAGTGACCAACTCTGGAACCGCCGGCGATGTCACGGTAAAACCACCCTCAGGTTGTGGTGAGAGTATTAACGGGATCTTGTAAAACATTGCACCGTCCCTCTTTATCCTGGATTTTCTAGGTTGTGACCGGTTCCTTTTCGACGCTCACGGTTGAGGCCGGTTCGAGCGGATGGCCTTCAATCACGATTTCGTCGTCCACGACCGTCACCACAGCACGGCCTCCCTGTTCGAGTTCGCCAAAGAGGATTTTCTCCGCCAGCGGTTCTTTCAGCTTCGACTGGATCACACGGCCCATCGGACGCGCTCCGAAGAGCTTGTCATAGCCTTTGGTCGCCAGCCAGAGTCGGGCTGGTTCGGTGAGTTCGATGGTGACGTTCTTTTCTTTGAGCTGGGTGCCCAGTTCGCGAACAAACTTGTCAACCACCTGTTCAATCACGTCCAGACTCAATTGCCCAAAAACTACCCAGGCATCGAGCCGGTTGCGGAATTCCGGGCTAAAGGTCTTTTCAATTGCGTCCTTGCTCTTGTCGCGGATGGTGGCGCTTTCCCGGAACCCGATGGATTCCGCCGTCATATCCCGCGCCCCGGCATTGGTCGTCATAATCAAAATGACATTCCGGAAATCAGCTTTTTTGCCGTTGTTGTCGGTCAACGTCGCGTGGTCCATCACCTGGAGCAGAATATTGAATAAATCCGGATGCGCTTTTTCGATTTCATCAAGCACGATTACCGAATAGGGATGCTTGTTGACCTGATCGGTCAGCAACCCGCCTTGATCAAACCCGACATATCCCGGAGGCGCCCCGATCAACCGCGAAACGGTGTGCTTTTCGGAATATTCGCTCATATCAAAGCGCAGGAACGCCACGCCAAGTGCCTGGGCAAGCTGTTTGGCAAGTTCGGTTTTTCCAACCCCCGTCGGACCGGAAAAGAGAAATGAACCAATTGGCTTGTCCGGATGCCCCAAACCGGCCCGTGACAACATAATCGTTTTGACCAGCCGGCTGATGGCGGCATCCTGGCCGTAAATTACTGATTTCAATTCTTTCTCAAGCTGTTTCAGCCGATCTTTGTCGGAAACGGAAACCGTCTTGGGAGGAATCCGCGCCATCCGGGCAATCACCTGCTCAATTTCAAAAATGTCAATTTGAGAAGGTCGGTCAGCTTCGTCCAGCAACCGGAGCGAAGCCCCCGATTCGTCAATCACGTCAATCGCTTTGTCTGGTAAACACCGGTCGTTAATGTATTTGGCCGCCAGCCTGGCGGCGGCTTCAATCGCACCGTCGGTGTAGGTAACGCCGTGGTGGGCTTCATAGTAGCTCTTCAAGCCATTCAAAATCTGAATTGTCTCGTCAATTGTCGGCTCAACCACGTCAATCTTCTGGAAACGTCGGCCCAGCGCCCGGTCGCGCTCAAACGAAGCTTTGTATTCCGGATAGGTCGTCGAACCAATACACCGCAACTCGCCCGAAGCCAGCACCGGCTTGAGCATATTGGAGGCATCCATCGTGCCGCCGCTCACCGCACCCGCCCCGACGATGGTGTGGATTTCGTCAATCACCATAATCGCGCCCGGTTTTTTCTTGAGCGCATTGATGACGGCTTTGAACCGCTGCTCAAATTCACCACGATATTTCGTGCCCGCCAGCATTGACCCAAGGTCAAGCATATACATTTCGGCTGACCGAAGCGTCTCCGGAACTTCACCACGGTAAATCTTGAGTGCCAAGCCTTCAGCAATCGCGGTTTTGCCGACACCGGGATCTCCGACATAAACCGGGTTGTTTTTCCGGCGACGGCACAAAACCTGAATCGTTCGATCCACCTCGGTCTTGCGGCCAATCAGCGGGTCAATTTTCCCCTGCGCGGCCCGATCAATCAGATTGGTGGTAAAGGCTTCGAGCGGGTCGGTAATTGGACGGTCTTCGTCATCGGCATCCCCAATTGGCTCGGGAGTCTTACCAGAAAACGCTTCACCTGATTCCTTGACCTTGGAAATACCATGCGAGATGTAGTTAAGCACGTCCAGGCGGGCGATTCCTTGCTTTTTGAGCAAATACACCGCGTGCGAATGTCGTTCCTGGAACAGTGCGGCCAGAATATTGCCGCCGTCCACTTTGTTCTGACCTGAGCCCTGAGCCTGGCGGAGCGCATATTCGAGGACCCGCTGAAAGGCAGCGGTTTGCTCAGGCATATGGTCTGATTCAACCGCCAGTTGCTCCAGTTGGGTCGCCAGAAACTCGTCAATGTCCTGCTTGAGTGCTTCAACGTCACCGCCGCAATTGCGAATCACTTTGATCGCCGTCGGATCGTGCAAGAGAGCAAACAGGACGTGTTCCAGGGTCAAATACTCATGCCGCCGGCGCACGGCTTCATTGACGGCGAGACTCAGAGTGGCCTGCAATTCACGGGTGAACATAACTCGGATTTACTCCTCTTCCATTGTACAAAGCAGGGGATATTCGTTTTCACGCGCCAGCCGCGTCACCTTGTCCACTTTCATTTCAGCAATTTCGTAGGTGTACACACCCGCCACACCAACACCTTCCAAATGAACCTGCATCATAATCCGGAAGGCATCAGGCGGCGATTTCTGAAAAACGGACTCTAAAATAAACACCACAAAATCCATGGTGGTGAAATCATCATTATGCAGCAACACCTTGTAAAGCGGAGGCTTTTCGACCTTTTCCTCGCTTCGGGTTAATACTGCATCATCGTGGTTAAAATCTGGGGAAGACATAAGTTTTGCGTCAGTACCACCTGTGTCAGTGGGTGTTATGTCAGTACCACCTGCGTCAGCGGGTGGGTGAAAATTGTTGAGGTATTATTACACTGAGTCCTGGTACTTTCTCAAGTCAGGTCTTACTTCTACAAGATCAACAGGTTAACTGTCACCCACCCGCTGACGCAGGTGGTACTGACTCCAACAGGT
>DAOQNB010000862.1:0-3204 GCA_035335845.1 Acidobacteriota bacterium
TCATTCTTCATTCTTCATTCTTCATTCTTCATTCTTCATTCTTCATTCAGTTTTCCACCTATCAATTTTCAAGCGCTCATCCAGATTGGCGACACGCCACATCGTGGCATAAACCAGACGTGTCACACGGGTCATCTTTTCGAAGTCAATCTTGTCCAGCGTGTCAGTTGGACGGTGATAGTCTTCGTGCACGCCGTTGAAATAGAAAATGACGGGAATGCCTTTTTTGGCAAAATTCCAGTGATCACTCCGGTAGAAAAACCGGGAGGGGTCATTTTCGTTGTTGTAAGTGTAATCAATCGTGAATTTCGTTATTTCCTGGTTTGTCACTTCGCTGATGGCAAAGAGTTCGGTACTGTGTTTATCCGGGCCAATCAGATAGACCGAATTGGCATCCGTCAGTTTCGAATTCTCCTGCTTGGTGTCACCTTCAGCCCGTGAACGGCCAATCATATCAATGTTGAAATTGGCCACAATCTGCGACAGAGGCACAGGTGAGTTTTCGACAAAATACTCTGACCCCAGCAGGCCGATTTCTTCGCCGGTGTTAAAGAGCACAATCACTGACCGACGAGGACGCTCGGCACCGAGGACCCGGGCCAGTTCCAGCACCGCCGAAGTCCCAGACCCATCATCATCAGCCCCTGGGAAATATCGTTTTTCATTGCCTTCCAGATGATCATAGTGAGCACTCAACACGATATATTCGTTTTTGAGCTTTGGGTCGCTGCCTTCCAAAATCCCAACGACATTGCGAGCCTGATCAATCAAAATCTCGGGATAGACAATGCTGGCCTGGCACGATGTATTGAGCACCTGAGGTTTGATCGTATCGCCCACATCCGCCAGCTTGCGCAAATCGTCATACTTCATCCCCAGCAGGTCCATCAGCGACGTCGCCAGTTTGGGACCCGCCAGAATATTGGGAATTCTCGGAAGAGGGTCCCCATTGCCTGGAATCGTCAGCTTGAGCGAAGGCCGCCCGCCGTACATCGCGGCCCCGGCTTTGATCGCTTTCCAGATATCTTCGGAAAAGGAATCTGGAATCGTAATGACCCCAACCGCGCCGTGGGCTTCAGCCGCCCCAACCCCAATCGCACTATTGGGTAAGGTTTTCCCTTCCAATACTTTAGGCGTTCCAAACGGAATCGTGACAACGATTTTGCCCTTCACATCAAGCCCTTGATAATCGTCATAGCCATTTTCGGGGCTTGAGTACCCATACCCGACAAAGACCAGATCCGCGGTGGCTTCTACTTTTTGCGGACAGGTCTGCTCATAGACAATGAAATCATCCAGGTAGTGAAAGGCCGTCGGGTTGTTGCCCAACGTCAGCCGGGTTTTTGCCAGATCAACTTCCCGCCGGGTAAACGGCACAACCTGAAAGAAGCTTTTGTCGGGCATCGCTCCTTGAAATCCAAAAAATTCAAGTTGTGAGGCCAGATACCGGGCTGCAACCCGATTTCCAACGCTAAACGTAAAGCGGCCACCGACTTCAGGTGAAGACAAAAAGCTCAAATGGCGCTTGAGTTCCTGCAATTTGACTTTCTCGACGTTGGGTGCTGGCGGGAGCTTGGCAGCGACGGTTTGAACCGTCGTCAGCAAAAGACACAGAGTGAGTGCAGCCAACGAACCGAGCGTTTGGCGCACAACGGCTGATTTGGGGAAACAACGCGCGTGATTCATCCAATTGATTTTCCTTCTTGTTCAAGTGTGCGACGGAGTATGATGGCCGGGACGGCTTTGGAAAAGCCTCAGCTTAGCACACAACGACCATTCATTTGCGGTTTCTTTCAATTTCGTTCCTGGTTTTTGGTGCTTGGTACCTGGTACTTGGTACCTGGTACCTGGTACTTAGGAACCAATAATGCCAGTTAAGGGTTGAAAAAATTGTTCGTTGAAAACAAAGGGCTTATCAAAATCTCAAATTTTAGACGTTCACTCTGCTGTCTGTAAGTTGTTGATTTTGAAGCCTAAATTTCAACCTTTAATTCGCATCAATACCTTCGAAGCACCAAGCACCAAGCACCAAGCACCAAGCACCAGGTACCAGGTACCAAGTACCAGGTACCAAGCACCAGGTACCAAGCACCAGGTACCAGGTACCAAGCACCAAGTACCAAGCACCAAGTACCAAGCACCTGGTACCAGCCCGTGAACCGAAATTCACCTGTTTCGCGCGTACTTCCAACAAGAAATTCACCACCAATCCACCTTTCATAATAAAAGGAGAGAATGATCATGAGCGTTCGTCACCTGCTGATGTGTGTCCTGCTGGTGTTTGGAATTGGATTTGTAACTGAACCCACCTGGGCCCAAAATCAAGGGAAGCTCCCTGCGCCCAAAGAGACGCGCCCGATGGAGCCACCATTTCGCATCCAGTGGGATCCTGAGAATGTGCCGCCGGATACCAAATTCTATCAACTGGCGGCCAATCAACGGATTGAAAACAATGGTTCCGTCATCTGGACCGTTCCAACCCTTGGCTTTCGCGAAGCCCGTGTGGTTGTTTTTATGACCGAAGCCGAAAAAATCGGGAAAGTTGCGTCACCATCGCTTCGGTTGGGCACGATTGTGCGCGACGGTGACAAAGAATTTGAAATTGACAATGACTCGATCAGTATCGAAACCGGTCCCGGCAAAACCAGTGGGAAACGGATGACGATGGCGGTTTATTCAGATTCGCTAACCCTCAAGGTCGAAGCCCGAAACCTCACCGGGAATCTCCACTTTTCAGTGTATTTAATCAAATAAAAAGCTTGGAACATGGCGAATGGCGAATGAATCGGTTCAAACCGTTTCATTCGCCATTCTTCACTGAGCTTGAATTTTCTGAAACTACTGCTTCTCCGCCGACGGTCTCATTTGCTGCTCCCAGCGCTTCATCCCCTCTTCGATCAAGTCATTCCAATCACCGGTTTTGAATAAATCATCTGGTACCACTTCACTTTGTGCCGTTGGAAACACGGTGGCTGATCCAGAATGGCGAATGACAAAGGTTTCATCCAGGTAAAAACAGTCGTCTCCGGTTCGGTTAGGGCCATCCTGAATTGCTGGATAGGCAACGATAGAAAATTTTGCCGGACTCTGGGGAGTTGCAGGTTGTATGGTTATGGCACTCAGCACATAGCCAAGTCGTGGGGTCTGCTGCATATTCACAAGACTCGCATCGAGAAAACCAATGCCTTTTTCCTCATCGCCCAA
>DAOQNB010000863.1:0-1429 GCA_035335845.1 Acidobacteriota bacterium
GAACTCATTTTCTTCAGCCCCGAGCTTGCGAGTCATTCTGCCCCAAGCCCTGAGCCCAATTTCTGATGTCCTTTGTCACACTCCTCTTTTGGGAAATGATCTCAGCAGTGGATCAATTGTGGCAGTCTCACCCGTGGATCACGATGAGCAATCTTCAAATTACATTATTATATTTCCATCAGATTACACGGGTATATTTACTTTTGATTGAATGGGTTGAAATAGAATGGATTGGCTTCTATCACATGCATTCCAGTGCTAGTATGTCATCAGGTTTGAGGATTTCTTTAACCATCCCCAACTCAGGTCGAGGTGACAATGGAAGGTATCATTAACTCAGTCGCTGATCCGATTTTTGTGAAAGACCGCACCTATCGGTTTGTGCTGCTCAATGATGCCTTTTGTGAGTTTAGTGGACATTCGCGCGAGGAAATGCTGGGAAAAACGGACTTCGACTTTTTCCCGGCTCACCAGGCTCAAATATTTCAGGAAAAAGATGAGGATGTCTTCCTGACTGGTGAAGAAAACATCAATGAAGAGGAACTGACTGATCGGGCTGGGAATACCCATACCATCATTACGAAGAAAACGCTCCACACCACCAAGGCAGGTGAAGTCCTCCTGGTGGGTGTGATCCGTGACGTAACCGAGCTCAAACGCATTGAACGCGAGCGTGAGGAACTGATCCAAAAGCTCCAGACAGCACTTGATGAAGTCAAACTGCTCCAGGGGTTTTTGCCGATTTGCTCTTACTGTAAGAAGATCCGACAGGATGAAAACTACTGGCAGCAAATCGAGCAATATATTTTTGACCACCTGGGAACACAGTTTAGCCATAGCATTTGCCCAGATTGCTTTACCAACATTGCCCAAAAAGAACTGGAGCAACTTCGACAGAGATTCAAAAGATGAGGGTTCCGGGTTTTCGATAAATCTCAAAAAATCACACTGAAAAGAGGTTCGGGAACAGATGCTGGTAATTCGCGATATGCGCATTGAAGACGTGCTGCAGGTTTCAGCACTGGTTCTCAGGTCATTCTCAGCTTTTATCGCCCCTGGGTTAGCCGAAGAAGGTCAGGCAGAAATTTTAAACTTTGCCCGACCTGAAAACCTGGCTGCCCGTCATGCTACCGGGCATTTCACACTTGTGGCTGAAATAGACGAAGAGTTGGCCGGAATGATCCAGGTTCGCTGTCCGAGCCACGTTCTAATGCTCTACGTTGACGAAAAATTCCACCGTCGCGGCATTGCCCAGTACCTGATGCAATCGGCTGTCGAACAAATTCGCCTTGAATACCCTGAAGTTGAACTCATCACGGTGAATTCTTCGACCTATGCCGTCACCGCCTATCGTCGAATGGGGTTTGAAGCCATCAGCGAAGAACTCTGCAAAGGCGGTGTGGTTTTTACTCCGATGGTGCTGCGACTC
>DAOQNB010000863.1:1529-3204 GCA_035335845.1 Acidobacteriota bacterium
AACCCTGAACCCCGAACCCTGAACCCCGCCTTCCCTCCTCGGAACCGTCTCTGGTACTTTGGGTTCTTCTGCCTCGTCATTGTGGCTGGTTTGGCCTCCCGCCGGTTTGGACCGATCCTTCCAAAATTTATCGCCGCTTATGCCGGAGACACGCTCTGGGCACTGATGGTTTTTTTGGGCTTTGGAATGCTCTGGCCCAGACGATCAACTCTGTGGCTGGCTGCGATGGCGGCTGGATTTTCCTATCTGATTGAATTCAGCCAGATTTATCACGCACCGTGGATTGATGCAATTCGGCAAAGTCGCCTGGGTGGGCTGGTGCTTGGACGCGGCTTTTTATGGAGCGATCTGGTCTGCTACACCATCGGCATCCTGATTGGTTTTGGATTAGAGACCATTTGGAGTAAGATGCGGGCCAATCATCCGACTTCCCCCCAATAACAACTCACTTCCTTCAAGTTTCCCAATCATATCAGTGGGGTATCCAGTTTCTTCAGGAAAGGAACCATGCGATGAAATTGACTGTTTCCAATGTACTCAACCAGCGTTTCTCCATCATTGGAATGCTTATCCTTGTGTTTTTGGTCCCATTGGCGGGGTTGGTTCCAACCGCAGCTCAAACCCCAGCCAGCGGAGGAAGTATGGTCAAAAAACACGCCCAATTCAGCTCCAAACTGATTGATCCCCGTGACGTAGACGTGTGGCTGCCGCCGGGATATGAAACCGATACACATAAACGCTATCCGGTGCTCTACATGCACGACGGGCAAAATATCTTTGATCCAAAGACGTCGTACGGCGGTGTTGATTGGGGTGTGGACGAAACCATGGACCGGTTAATTCGAGAGAAGAAAATTCGCCCGGCGATTGTGGTCGGCATCTGGAATAGCCCCAAACGCTATGCCGAGTATATGCCCCAAAAGGCGGCCAAAGACCCGGATACCGCCCACCTGAAAAATATTCCAATCAATGCCACCGGGCCGATTGTGTCGGACAAGTATCTCAAATTTCTGGTCACCGAACTCAAGCCCTTTATTGATGCTCATTACCGCACACTGACTGACCGTAAAAACACTTCCATTATGGGTTCGAGTATGGGCGGGTTGATTTCGGCCTACGCCATCAGCGAATACCCCAACGTCTTTGGCGGTGCCGGTTGCGTTTCAACCCACTGGCCAGCCGGTGAAGGATCAATGATTGAGTATTTGAAAAACCACCTCCCTGACCCACGCACACACAAGATTTATTTCGACTATGGCACCGCCACGCTGGATTCAACCTATGAACCATTCCAATTAAAAATGGATGAAGTCATGAAACAACATAGATACAAAGCTGGGAAAAACTGGATTACCAGAAAATTTGAAGGCGCCGAACATTCAGAAAAATCCTGGCGTGAGCGGGTTGATATTCCGCTGGTGTTTTTGATTGGGAATTAAAGAGTTGTACTTGCTGAGAGTTTCTCATACCCAGCCGCTAATTTATCGAAATGCGATTTGAAGCGAAATAAAGCTTTACCCTGGTTGAAAAATCAGGTCGGAATCACTATTCTCTGCTGGCTCAAGTGTGGCCGATTTGGTCAGCCACATACATCAATCAAGCCAGACAGGGAGATCAACTCAGAATTTACAACGGAATGAACCCAGCCGCCAATGATGCAGTTGGATTCGAGTTG
>DAOQNB010000864.1:0-3185 GCA_035335845.1 Acidobacteriota bacterium
CATTCTTCATTCTCAATTCTTCATTCTTCATTCTCAATTCTTCATTCTTCATTCTCAATTCTTCATTCTCAATTCTTCATTCTTCATTCTTCATTCTTCATTCTCAATTCTTCATTCTCAATTCTTCATTCTTCATTCTGAAATTGGTTTCCACTCGCCGGATTGGATAAAGGACGCCCAGTAAAATGGATGTTTCCAGCGGGGATGGTTGAGCATCCAGAGTTGCGTGTTTTGGAGCGCATCGCTGCGGCCCTCACTGGCTTTCAGACGGCGGTAAAATTCGGTCATCAGGACCTGTGTTCCCTGATCGGAAACTGGCCACAGACTCATCATTTGTGATTCGCTCCCGGCCAGGACGAGTGCCCGCCGGAGGCCATACACGCCTTCACCGGTTTTGACTTCGCCCACGCCGGTGTTGCAGGCCGAGAGCACAACCAGTTTGGTGCCCCACAAATTGAGGTTGGCAGCTTCCAGGGCAGTCAAGGTGCCGTCATTGTCGCTGCTACTGCGGGTGTTGGCCCCGGCAAAAAACAGATATGACCGCAACAACGAATGTGTGTTCCGAACCTGGTCCATGTCCAAACCTGACCCAACCGGCGTCAAATTGCGCTGGGATTCAGGTTCGACTGGCGGTGGGGCCACATCGCTCAGGAATGAACCGTGGGTGGCAATATGCAGGAGCAACGGACGATCAGCCGCTTTGAGCGCCTGTTCAGTCGCCTCAGCCCCTGACTTGAGTTGCGTGTTTTCAAAATACTGCTGGACCTGTTTACCTTCGCGGGCAGTTCCTGGGAGACGAACCAGCGGCGGATAGGTGACTCCGAGCAATTGCGGCCCTGGACCCTCAGCATAATCCGGATCAACCACCAGCAATGGCGGGGTTTGAGATGGCGCTTTGATCTTGAGATGCAACAAATCACGGCCACTGGTCAGATAGGTCAATTTAAACTGCTCAACCACATACTTTTGGCGATGGTCCATCAGTGCGGCAAAGGGCAACAGATTTAACATCCCATCTGGTGACAGAAAGCACCGTTGCGGCTGACCAGCCAGTTTCACAACTGGATTGAAAATTATCTGGTAGAGCTTCTGCGAAAGTGGAACAAACCCGGCAATTCCCTTCTGGCTGCGATCACTGAGTGCGCTTCGAAACTTCATCACCAGTTCGTCAATGGCGGCAGCGTCCCCAAGGTCCACCCATTTCGGATCTCCTGTCGGTGTCAGAATATAAGCAATATAGTGTGGTGACCCATTCTGTTTGAGCTTTAGATCATATGGATGATGAACGAGAAACTCGACCAGTACCGCAGCTTTCGGAAGCGCCGCCTGAACCGCCTCGATAGTGATCGGCTCAAACTGGGCGCGAAATTCAAAGCTCCGCCCACTGACTTGGGCTTCGAACTGGTCAATCTGGTCTTCAAGTTCCTTGAGCCTGGCCCGATGAATCTCAACTCCATCTTTTCCAGGTCCTTTTAAAGTCAGATTGGACAATTGTGTTTTGGCGGCAATCAATTGATCCAGTAACTGCTGGTCAGCCGGAGTGGCACGGTCCCGCAGGTGCTCAATACTCAAAGCCATCGCATCCAGAACCCGCCCCTTGCGCCTGAGCGCTGCCAGCAATGCTTCCCGAATTGCCAGCGGGTTCTGAGAAAGCGACTGGACCTGCAAATTGATCATCCACTCAAAACTTTGGGCTGTTTGTCTGACATAGAGTAATTTTTGGCGCTCAGACCCGCTTAATAAATTCTGTCTCCAGTTCAATTCAATGATTTCATTTTCGCGGATTTTAGAGGTCAGTGCCTGAGTGAAATCTCGATTCAGTTCCTGAATTCTGGCAAGATCTCGAAAGGTCTCTGCCATCCGCGGATGGGTCGGTCCTAAACTTTTCTCCTGAATTTTCAGTGCCTGTTGATAGTATGCCTCCGCCTGTTTCAAATCGCCTTTTTTTGCATACAAAAGCCCAAAGCGGTGATAGCTTTGGGCAATATCAGGATGATCAGGCTTCAAAATCTTTTCCCGAATACTCAAGGCACGGTGCAAGAACGTCTCAGATTTGTCATAGAACCCTTGCTGATCATACGTCACAGCCAGACTATTGAGAGCCCAGGCCACATCCGGATGGTCAGGCCCCAATCGCTTTTCACGAGCCGCCAGAATGCGCACATACAACGCTTCGGCCTCATCATATTTTTTCTGGTTCAAGGATGCTGACGCCAGATTGTTGAGGGTATTGAGCACATTTGGATGGTCAGCACCATAGACTTTTTCGTCAATGGCCAGCGCCTGGTAAAATAACTCCTTCGCCTTAACGTAATCCCCCCGGTCGTGGTAAAGCCCCCCGAGATTGCCCAAAATCAGAGCCACGCCTGGGTGGTTTGGCCCAAATGCTTTTTCACGAATTTTTAGGGCCCGCCGGTACAAAACTTCCGCCTGGGTGTATTCACCGAGTTGGGCATAGGTTAAGCCGAGGTTGTTGAGCGCCAGCGCCACCGAAGGATGATCTGGCCCCAGCGCTTTTTCATTCAGTTCAAGAACCCATTTTTGCAAAAGTTCCGCCTGGCGATAGCTGGCTATTTGCTGGTAAACCAGAGCTAACTCATTCATGGTGAGCGCCACTTCGCGATGTTCTTTTCCGAAAAAGCGCTCTTTCATGGCCAGCGCCCGCTTCAAAATGGTTTCCGCTTTCGGGTAATCGCCCCAGGCCCGATACAAAATACCGAAATTGTGTAGCGATGCGGCCACCAGTGGATGCTCTGGACCAAACAATTTTTCCTTGATGGCAACTGATTTTTGGTACAGCGGCTCTGATCTGGGGTAGTCGCCGATTTTGTAATAGACCAGCGCCAGATTCGATAAACTTTCGGCGACCTCTTCTGATTCAGACCCGGTCAGCTTTTCCCGAATCGTCAATGCCCGCTGATACAAGGCTTCAGCCTTGGCAAATTCATTCTTCCGATAGGCCAAAACCCCAAGGTAATTCACGGCGTCGGCCACCAGGAGGTGTTCCGGGCCAAAGGCGGCTTCAGCTTTGGTCAATGCCTCGGTGGCCAGGGCAATGCCTTCATCGTATTTCCCAGCTTGATTGGCCAGACTGACCTTTTGGAGGAGCGTTTCCACGTCGTGGGTTTGGATATCCCGCGTGGAGGCCGGCCCAAGCGAAAGAATTTTCAGTTCATAGGTTCCAA
>DAOQNB010000865.1:0-3181 GCA_035335845.1 Acidobacteriota bacterium
GATGGAGGTCTGGCAGCCCAGGCGGCGTTGGCTCTACCACGTGGACTTGCTGTTACTTCTGATGGTGAAGTCCTGATTGCTGATTTTGGAAATAACCGAATCCGGCGCATTACCTCACAGGGGTTGATTGAAGCTGTGGCTGGAAATGGAGGGTTTGGATTTAGCGGCGATAATGGTCCAGCACTTGGCGCCAGTTTTCGCGGGCCATCTGGTGTTACGCTCGATGCGAATGGCAACCTGCTGATTGCTGATTCTGGAAACCACCGGATCCGCCGGGTCAGTCCAAATGGGGCCATTACGACTGTGATTGGCAATGGCACCGCCTCGTTTACTGGCGACGGCGGTCCAGCGTTAACCGCTGGTTTAAATACCCCGACCAGTATTGTCGTTGATAGCCTCGGAAATGTTTTTTTGACAGATCGAGAAAACCGTCGTCTCCGTCGCCGCGAAGTCGGAACGTTGTTGATATCCACAATTGCCGGTACTGATATTTCAGTCGGAGACGATAACCCGGCTACAGCGGCTGAATTGCGATTACCTACAGCCGTTGTGCAAGATGTCAGCGGCAATACCTATCTCACTGATACCGAACAGTCACGAATTCGCCGAATTTCAGCTCAGGGGAACATTACAACCATTGGAGGCACTGGTGCCAATGGATTTAGCGGTGATAATGGGCTAGCCGTGAATGCGCGGATCAATCGTCCAACTGGTCTGGTGATTGATGGGCAGGGCAACGTCTATTTTTCAGATACCTTCAACCATCGGATTCGACGAATCAATCCTGGTGGCGTTGTGACGACGATTGCTGGAATCGGAATCCCCAATTTCACTGGCGACAATGGTCCGGCGAGCAATGCTTCATTAAATTTCCCACAAGGACTGACACTTGATCAGGCCGGGAATTTGTTTGTGGCTGATACCGGAAACAACCGGATCCGTCGAATTACCCCTGATGGGATAATCAGTACCTTTGCGGGAAATGGAGCCAATGAATACAACGGTGATAATCTGGCGGCGACCAGCGCCAGTCTGGCAGGGCCATCTGGAGTTGCAGCCGGATCCGCAGGGGTGATTTATATTGCTGACACACTCAATGACCGTATTCGGCGGGTTGGAGCAGATGGAATCATTACCACTGTTGCCGGGAACGGAACCCGTGGATTTAGCGGAGATGGAGGCCCAGCTACCAGTTCAAGTTTAAATTTTCCGCGCCAGGTTCTGAGCGATTCCAAAGGCAATTTGTATATCTCTGATTCTGCCAATCAATTGATCCGTCGAGTCAATGCCCAAACTCAGACTATTTCTACGGTTGCTGGAAACCAGGTGCCCGATTATGCTGGAGATAATCAGTCTGCAGCCCAGGCCAGTTTAAATAATCCTCGCGGGCTTTTCCTGGATCGTGATGGAAATTTGCTGGTGGCTGATAGTGCGAATAATGCAATTCGAGCGGTCAAATCAGTGACTGATGGTGGGAGCGCACCTGATGTCATGATTTCAAATGTGGTGTATCAAAAGCCTGTGATGACTATTTCGGGAAATGGTTTTGGTTTGACCAGAGCTGTTATCCGCATCAATGGGACTGATGTCAGTTCATTCCTGACAACTCAAACGGATTCTTCCCTGCTACTCAGAGGAAAGCCCAAAAAGCTCAAACTGAAAAAAGGAAACAATGAAATTGTGGTTGTGGTGAATGGGGTTTTGTCGAATGTCTATGCCTTCGAATATTGAACCTCTGATCATCTGATCGTTTTACTGTGAAAAAAGGTGGTTATGCCGTCTGATGCAAGGTGGGTTCAAAAAATGAGAGGGCCTGACCATGGCTCTCAAAGCCGGTTTCTCCCCAGAATAATCCTGCTTTGGATTTTGCTGTGTGTGATTGATGGTCAAGGAGTTGTGTATAGTTTTTACCGTCAATCAGCTACATCCCAACAACCTGAAGTGGATCGGTGGACATTCAACGGATTTGCGGAAACTGATACCCAGGTACTGACCATTGACCCAACGAATCCATCAACCATCTATGCTGGAGTTCGTGTCAATGGACTTCAAAAAAGCACTGATAGCGGGCAAACCTGGGAAAAAATCGATCCAGGGGGCGGGGCAAATTTCTACGCAATTGAGATTCCATCAAAAGAGACTCAAACCATTTATTTAGCTAAGGATAGAGGGTTATTCAAATCACTGGACGCTGGAGCAACCTGGCGACAACTCACAAACGGTTTGGGAAATGTGGAAGCGATTCAGGATGTAGAGGTTGATCCTCTGAACAACAACCGGGTCTATGCCGCGACCACCACCGGACTATCTTTGAGCACTGATGCTGGTGGTTCGTGGCAACAGATCTTTCAATCAGGAGGGAATGAAGAACTTGAGATAAACCCTCAGAATCCAGGTATTATGTATTTTTTGGCTGATCCAGGCGGAGGGTTTTCAGAAAAGGTTCTCAAAAGTACTGATGCTGGCCAGTCCTGGTCAGTCGTTGCGAACGGATTGGAAGAGATAAGATTTCTTTATGCGATGGCACTTGATCCCAACCAGCCTCAAAATCTATATGTTGGTGGGACAGATGGAGTTTATAAAAGCACCAATGGTGGAGAGACCTTTAAACCAGCCAACAAACGTCTTGAAGGAAAAATAATCATCACTCTGGCATTTGATACACTGGATCAAACTTCCTTATTTGCTGGCGGCAGCCGTGAGGGAGGATTGTTTTATACCAAAGATGGTGGCGCCAACTGGGCTGACTTTACAAATGGGCTGCCCCCACCATTTGTGATATCAATCCTGCCAGTTCCGCAAATTCAAACAATCTTTACTGGGGTTCGCAATGGTCTTTACTGGCGGAAACTCTTAACTGAACAGCCAGACACAATTCCACCTCAGGTTCAGGTATTGGCGCCAAACGGACAGGATGTTTTGCGCCCCAATAGCCGGTTTGCCATTGCCTGGAATGCAATTGATGATATTCAGGTGGTTTCCCAGGATATTGCCCTTTCACTCGATAGTGGAGCGACATACTCAATGCCGATTGCGACTGATCTTGCCGGGGATGCCTCGCGGTTTACCTGGACAACTCCTCGTGAAATAAAGACTCAATTTGCCAGGATCAAAATCACAGCTCGTGATGCCGCAGGGAATGTGGGGAGCGACACAAGTGATGAGGATTTCGGAGTGTATG
>DAOQNB010000866.1:0-3179 GCA_035335845.1 Acidobacteriota bacterium
TTCAGCCCTTGGTTTTTCAGCCCCATCAATTTTGAATCAAACTTCCCTGCGTTTTTTATATCAATTTTGAATAGGATATGTGTATTAGAAAACAGTTAAATAATTCAACCAAATAAACTTAACTGACTACTGACGACTGACTACTGACTACAAACTGATATTACTATGAATCATCCACTGAAAAGCATCTTGCGGTTGTCCGGGTTGGTAACGGTACTTTTGGTTCTGGTGCAGTTTCCTACCGAACAGCCGTCAGTACTGGCTGAAACGCCGCGCCGGGCCTCAACCAGATCAACCTCCCGTGCTATTCCTTTTCCAGCCCCGGTTGAATTTCGCGAAGATGACAGCCGGGGTCTCCAAATCAAAACCTGGATTAATGATCGCGGGCCTTTTATTTTCTTGATTGACACCGGTGCCGGGTTGACCTTGATTTCCAGATCCGTGGCGGGTCAGGCACGAGTGCAGGCAACCGGGAAAACACTGGCAATACAAGGTCCAGGAAACTCGGGGCCCATTCGAACAGAAGAAGCGATTCTCCAACGGCTGGCGATTGGAGGAATTGACAATCCGCTTCCTAACCGTGGCCGGGTGGCCGTGACCACATCACTGCCCGCCGGGGTTGATGGGATTTTGGATCCAACCGAGGCATTTCAACCGCTGGGGTTCGTGCTGGATTTCCCCAATCGCCGGCTCGGGGCGCTTGATCCGGTTTCTGAATCATTGCGAAATCGTCAGTCGCCGGCGGAAGGGGCAATTGTGCGCTGGGTATCAGACCCACAGGGTCGCCGCCCATTTGTTCAACTCAATGGGAAGGTCACGGCCTTGCTTGATACCGGTGGACGGTTTGGGTTGGCCGTATCATCCACCGCCGCCAGCCGATTGGGGATCAATATGACATCACAACGAAGAACCACCACGCTCAATGACATCACAGGCGGCGGTTTTTTGGTCCATCGAATTCAACCCGCCACCGTCTGGCTGGAATCAATGGTCCTTCACAAAATTCCAACTGATCTTCTGGAAAATGTTCCCGGAGACACACCAGTCCTCTTTGGACGTGATGCCCTGCGACCATTTCGAGTCAGTTTTGACCCTCGCAGCCGACTCATTGAGTTTGCGCCAGCGGCAGAAATCGAAGATTGAGTCAGGTTCGCTCCCTACTTTGAAAAAATCGGTGGTAAGTGAAACCGACCTGCCAGTTCTGCCCCGAGCAGTTCAACTGATTCAAAAACAAGGCCGTGCAGACCCAGCGCCTGCGCGGCTTTGACATTTTCCAGGCGATCATCAAGAAACAGAGCTTCTTTGGGAACAACCCGCAGATGACCCAGGCAATGCTCAAAAATGGCCGGGTCGGGTTTGGCGATTCCCAACTCACACGAAAAGACCTCCACATCACATTTCGGCAGCCAGTAACACAGACTGGAAAGCTCGCGCCGCATATCAACCGGCATATTTGACAGAATTGCGGTTTGAATCCCGGCGGTCTGCAGCCGTGTAACCCAATCAAGCACCGGGAAATTTGGTTCAGCCCAGCTTCGATTATCAAGCGCAATCAGTTTTTCCACGGTTGATTCTGAAATTTGAAATCCGGCAACCGCTCCAAAGGCATTCCAATACCCAATTCCGTCCAGGGCGCCAAGGTCATATTGGTGTCGAAACTGGTAATAGCTGGCCTGGAACTGCGGGGTTGGAATACCGCATAGACCGGCCATTTCCTGAATTATTTCAAATGGTTGTGGCTGACAAAGAACATTTCCATAATCGAAAATAACAGTTGAGATTGAAATCATAGGCTTGTGTATCGGCAACGGTGTGACTCGCCACCTGCAATTTTTCCTGATATGTTTGGTGGGCACCATTTCAGTTCCCCCCACTTTATTTTCAGGATTTGTATCATGAATATCTTGGTTTTGAACTGCGGCAGTTCATCCGTCAAGTTTCAACTGATTGAGACTGATCTGGATTTGATTGCCGCCAATCAGGATCGAAAGCTTGCCCAGGGTGTCATCGAACGCATCGGCGGCGAAGCAATCATTACAACTCGAGTCACGGGCCGGGAAAGTGAACGTCAAACACTCCCAGTCAGAAACCATAAAACTGCGGTTGAATGGATCTTGCGCTGGCTGTGTTCGGATGAAGCTGCAATTCCAGATATTTCAACCTTAGGCGATGTCCATGCGGTTGGAAATCGAGTGGTTCACGGTGGAGACTATTTTCACGAATCGGTCAGAATTTCCGATGATGTGCTTCGAAAAATAGAAGAGTGCATTGAGTTGGCGCCACTTCATAACCCGGCCAATCTCAAGGGGATTGCGGCGGTTCGCGATGTCTTGGGAAAAGGAATTCCGCAGGTGGCCGTGTTTGATACAGCATTTCATCAAACGCTCCCGGACTATGCCTATCTGTATGCGGTACCCTATCAATTTTATCGGCGGCATCGGATTCGTCGGTATGGGTTTCATGGAACGTCTTGCCGGTTTGTTGCTTATCGGTATCGGCAACTGCTCGGGATTGAACGCGAGCAGGTCAATATCGTGGCGCTCCATTTGGGGAATGGTTGTTCCATCACCGCCATCCACGAAGGTAAATCTGTGGATACCTCTATGGGCTTTACGCCGCTTGAAGGGTTGGTGATGGGTACCCGCTCTGGTGATCTGGACCCGGCGATTATTGAATTTTTATCCGCCAAAGAAGGACTTTCCGTGAGCGAAGTTGATGCAGTCCTCAATCGTCATTCTGGTCTGCTTGGAATTTCTGGACTAACCAACGATATGCGCGAATTGCTCGACGAAGAACGCGAAAACAATGACCGCCGGGCCCGGCTGGCAATCGAAATCTTCTGCTATCGAGTCCGGAAATACATTGGCAGCTATCTGGTTGCCATGGGAGGCGCGGATGCAATTGTCTTTACCGGTGGAATTGGGGAAAATTCGGCTACGATTCGCAATCGCATCTGCACTGGGCTGGAGTTTGTCGGCCTTACGCTTGATCCTGAACTGAATACCACTATCGTTGGTGGCGCCGAAGGCCGAATTTCATCGGACAATGCCCGACTCGCGGCCTATGTCATTCCAACCAACGAAGAACTGTTGATCGCCCGTGATACGGTGCGATGTATTGCAGCCAAATGAAGAATGAAGAATTGAGAATGAAGAATGAAGAATGAAGAATGAAGAATG
>DAOQNB010000867.1:0-3177 GCA_035335845.1 Acidobacteriota bacterium
GCATTCAGTTGTCACACAAGGGAATCCCCGCAATTTATTGCGGGGAGGATGTCAACAGCACGCCCTCCGAATCGAAGATCAGGCCATTGTGGAAGAACGCACCCGGATTGCCCGTGAACTGCACGACACGCTTGGACACTTGCTCGTGGCACAACATATCCAGCTTGAAAATGCACTGCTTTCGCTTCAATCCAATTCCACTGCGGACCTGGCTGTGTTCCTGCAGGAAAGCCAGAAACTGACATCGAAGGCACTCAAAAACGTGCGGCAGGCAGTCACGATCCTGCGCGACGAATCCGAAGAGTTCATCCCATTTGAAGCAGCCATTGCCGAAATTGTGGAGGAGTTTCACCAGATGTCGCCCATCAGGATACAATCAAACATCACACTTTCAGCCCAGCTTCCTCAAAGTCTTCAACTGGCCGCACGCCGGATCCTGACCGAAGCCCTGACCAATATCCACAAACACAGTCAGGCAACCGACGCCTCGGTTACCATTGAGATCAAACCATTTACCACAGCGAAAGCCCTGGATGAACCGCTTGTGGAAACCGCCCTGTGGGTGTCAGTCTCGGACAATGGATGTGGGATTCATCAACCTGAATCCGCCTCCGGGTTTGGGTTGCGGGGTATGCGGGAACGGGTGCAGAGTTTTGGGGGCAGGCTCACCATTGAAAGTCAGCCCGGCGCGGGCTGTCACCTGAGTGCCGTGCTACCGATTCAGGGAGGAACCCGATGATCCGACTGATGATTGTGGAAGACCAGATGATTGTCCGGCAAGGATTACGGCGACTCCTTGAAATCCACCCGGATTTGATGGTGGTCGGTGAGGCAGCCAATGGACAGGAAGCCTGTGACCAGATGGCCAAACTCAAACCGGACGTCATCTTGATGGATATTCGAATGCCGGTTATGGATGGGGTTGCGGCCACGCGCCACATCATCGAACGGCACCCGACGACGAAAATTCTGGTCCTGACAACGTTTGACGATGAAACCTATATTGAACAGGCAATGCGGTTCGGTGCAACCGGCTATTGCTCAAAGACACACCTTCAAAAGAACTGGCTGAGGCCATCCGGGCCGTCGCCAGAGGCTATACCCAGCTTGGGCCAGGCCTGCTGAAAAAAGTGTTGCCGCGCCAGTCAATTCCAAAACTGACCTCATCCGAAGGCCCAAAGGCGGCCCTGGCAGCATTAAGCCCCCGCGAACACGAAGTATTGAGCCTGATTGCAACCGGCGCCAGTAATCGCGAAATTGCCGAAATTTTGTTTATCAGTGAAAAAACCGTGAAGAACCACATCACCCGGATTTTGAGCTGCCTCAATCTGCGTGACCGGACTCAGGCCGCTGTCTTTGCGCTTTCATTTTTGCCTCCGCCCAAATCGTAACCTGAACCCATCGTCACGACCGGGTTTTGATCAAGTTGCACCCCGGTCCAGGGTTGGCTATCCTGCTGGCTCGTCTCAATTCCTTCAATATTTTTCAGCCGGAAAGACCTTGTTAAGCCTATGAAAGCCAGTACCTTAGAAGCAGCATTAAACCTGTTGAACCCTGACCATGCGCTCAGCACAGCGGAAGAACTCGACGAATTTTTTGTCTCGCGTTCCGCCAGCCCAAGCAAATATGTGAAGGTCCTGATTTCCCAATCTCAGGCTCAGGAAAAGTTTCTCTTTACCGGTCATCGAGGAAGTGGGAAAAGCACGGAGCTTGCGAAGCTCGTTGTAGATTTACTCCAATCAACCGAGCCTTTCTTTTTCCCGGTCAACTATTCAGTCAAAAGTGTCTTGAATTTATTTGATTTAACCTACGTGGATGTTTTGTTGTCCATTGGCCTGCAATTGTTTGAGAAAGTGGTCCAACAAAATATGCAGGTCAGCCAGACGGTATTGACAAATATTTTGAATTTTACAAAAACCCTTTCAACTGAAGTTCAGATGGGAATTGCTGCCCAGGCTGAGACTGGTCTGGAAATTGGGTTGTATGCTACCAAACTATCAACCAAGCTGCGGGTTGAAGATAGTACCCGCCTGACCGTTCGTGAGACGCTCAGTCATCGCATCTCCGATTTATTGGAAAACATTGATTTACTGGTGCGTGAAATTGAGCGAACCACCCACCGCCGAACGGTCATCATCGTGGAAGATCTTGATAAAACAGATCTTGGCGTCGCCAAAAAGCTGTTTTACGAATATGCCTCGTCGTTGCTCTCGCCCCAGGTCAGAATCATTTACACGTTTCCGACTGCCCTGAGACACGATAACGATTTTATGCAGGTCGGATCGAATTTCTCAAACACATTCATTTTTCCAAATCTGAAACTGGATCAGTTTGATGGAACTCCTGATACCACCGGACGGGCCCAACTCCGGGAAATGATCACCCGACGTGTTGAGGCACAACTCTTTGACAATGAAGCGCTTGACGAACTGGTTCAGTCAAGTAGCGGCCTTCCCCGCGAGTTACTGGCGCTTGGTCGTCGGGCTTGTCTTGACGCTCTGGTTCAAGGAAAAACCAGAATCCAAATTGATCAGGTAAAACTTGCGGTCGGGGCCAAACGGCGGGATTACCAGACCTTGCTGACAACTGAGCAACTTGACCTCTTATCGGAGATTAAAACGACCCGGCGGATTAAAAATGATGGGGCACATCAAGCGTTGCTCCATAATCTGAGCGTGCTGGAATATCGCAACGAGACGGTGTGGTATGATGTCAATGCCATCGTCAAAGCCCTGCTTCCCTGAGTTTCGGAGACATTCTGATGTCAAGTTCCAGTTCCACGCACCCATCATTTCAGGCTGAAATTGCCGAAGCACTTCGTGGGCTGGAAATCCTGATCGAACATACCACTGTCCACATTCTGGCCTTTCTTCGCTATCAAAGAACCTCCGAACGTGAAACCGCCCTGACGTTGCTTCGTGAACATCTGAAGCTTCCGGTTTGGGAGTTCAGACTGTCCCCGGAAAAAGATGACCCGATCAAATTGCTGTTTGAGGTGCCACCAGCGCCCCGCGCCTGTGTCATTTTTTACGATGTGGAAAATGCACTGCCCCGGCTGGCTGGCTACGTCAATCTTCAGCGGGAACGACTGACCGAAGTCCCGCATGCGGTCCTTTTTTGCGTTCGGGAATATGGACTCCGGGAAATCGGGCTTCACGCGCCTGATTTCTTTTCCTG
>DAOQNB010000868.1:0-3172 GCA_035335845.1 Acidobacteriota bacterium
GACGTTCCAGAGGCTTTACGTCACGAACTTTTTTGATTACGAAGGTCATATCTTTGAGGGCTAAGGGCTAAGGGCTTGGGGCTTGGGGTTCAAGGAAAGGCAATTTTTCCAGCCAATTACAGGCAGAAAGCTACAAGGATGAATAGATAAGCTCTAAAAACTACAGTCCACGGACTACTGACTAAACGCTATCATGCTACCGATTGCGGATTCGGAAGCGACCGCCTGGGCCACCGCTCTCTTGCTGGGTGTTAACCCGTTTGATGACAAACGTGTGGGATGGCTGTTCGCCAGGGGTTGGGAGCAATGCCTGGTCGCTGGGGAACAATGTCGGGTTTGCATAAAACCAGTCAGCGGCTTTGTAGTTGGCAATACTATATGGATCAACAATTTGCGGGTCAAATTGAAAAATACGCGCCAGTTTGATCACAAATGAAGCCAGCCCTTCACGGAAGTCCCAGCTTCCGATACATACCTTGCCGTCCGGCCACACGTGCGGATGAAAAATCGGCGTCATCTCGTGCATCATCACAATTGGTTTTTCAAACGGATGTTGTGGGGAAAGAATGATCCGGATCCGATGTTCGTCCCGAGTGGTGGTCGGGCTGACATAACACCGAATCTTAAAGGTAATGATGTATTCGGTTGGTGGAATATCATTGCCTTGCCAGTGAATCACCGGGCCGCGAATGGTTTTCATCTCTTCGAAATCAGCCGCCAAGCGGGCCATACGCACATCGTCTGGGGTTCCCATGTTGACTTCCTCTTGCTCTTAAACTGTGGTGGATATCGTGTTTGTGTTCAGGGGCACTCTGGATTCAAATTACACCAAAACTTGACCAAAAACACAAAAAGTTTGTTTGGCAAAAAAATGGATCAAAATTCTAACCGTGAAACTGGTAAAAGGCGACAACCAGTTTCTTTTCAATACCATACCCGTACTGAGACACTGGTGGCGGCTTTTGGGTTCCACGGCCTGGAGCGAATTTTCCGGCATCCGGCATAGGAGAGCCGGCGCCAGATCAACTAAAGTGCTGCAAATGAAGAATGAAGAATAAAGAATGAAGAAATGCGAAACACTTCTTATTCAATAACATAGGGTCAGAAAACAGGGTCCGAATCATTTTTCAATGCCAGTTTTCAAATCAACTTCCTCTCATCGAAAAGTGCCATGCCTCACTCATCCGAATCAACCAATAAAGCCGCAAACCCGCTCGAAGCCGAAGGTCAGCAACGTGCACACCGCGTTCAACAGATGTTTTCCGAGATTGCGCCCCGCTATGACCTGCTCAACCATCTGTTATCAATGAATATTGATAAACGCTGGCGGCGTTTTACCGTGCGCAAACTCCAGGATGTACTGGATCAGCCTGGAGCGACCGCGCTTGATATTTGTTGTGGAACCGGCGATTTGTCGCTCGAACTTGGTCAGAAAGTTCCTACGATTGGCGTTGATTTCTGCCATCCGATGCTGGTGATTGGGCTTGAAAAGGTCCGCAAGACCGGGTTGCCGGTTCGATTGTGCGCTGGCGATGCCTTAAATCTGCCGTTTCAGAATGCTCAATTTGATGCCGTCACCAATGCGTTCGGTCTTCGCAACGTGACCGATGTCGAACGTGGACTGGCGGAAGTATACCGGGTTCTCAAACCTGGAGGCCGGGCCGCCATTCTGGAGTTCTCCCGTCCAATTCTGCCAGGGTTTCGTGAAGCCTTCCAATGGTACTTTAACCACATTTTGCCTCGCATTGGCGGCCTGATTTCGGGTTCGAGCATGGCCTATACCTATCTGCCGACTTCCGTGAAAAGCTTTCCTGACCAGAAACAACTGGCTGACCTGATGCGCAAAGTCGGGTTTACCGACGTCAAATACCATAACCTTTCGGGTGGGATTGCCGCGCTGCATTTGGGAAACAAAGGAAAGGCAGAGGGCGGAAGACGTCGGGCGGAAGAAAACGGGCTGAGGGCTGAAGACTCGCAAGCTCGGGGCTGAAAATACCAGGGCTGAGGGCTGAGGGCTGAGGGCTGAAGAAAATGGGTTCAATACCCTGAGCCCCCAGCCCGTTTTCTTCAGCCCTCAGCCCGTTTTCTTCAGCCCCAGACCGTCCGTTTCCGTACACCCCCGTACATTTGCGTACGCCTTCGCCCTGTCAAATGCCTTGTATCCCGCCTGAAATCAATCGTTACGTTCGAAAACAAGGCTCATTTAAAGCCAGTGATCCAAATTATTTCGAGAGATTAAACTGTTGGAAAGATTGGATTTCCCTGAGCCCTGAGCCCTGAGCCCTGAGCCCTGACTCGCCTTTTGTCCAGTTGTGGTCTCTTGCTTGCACTCAACCCGGTGCAAACGTGAGGAGACCAAATCAATGGATCGTCAAATCAGTCAATCAACCAAAATCAAAAGAACGCTCTGGCGGAGTTTTTCGGTAATTCTCGTCCTTGGTGTGGCGATGGCAGCCCTGGCATACGGGCCACGGCTGCTCAAGCCCGCCATTGGACGGGCCGATTTTCGCACGGCACGGGTCGAAGCCGGTCCAATTGAAGCGACGATCAATTCCACCGGGGTGGTGGTGCCCGATTTTGAACAGGTCATTTCCAGTCCGGTGAATGGTCGGATTCTGCGGGTGTTAAAGCGCCCTGGTGATCCGGTCCGGCGTGGTGATGCCATTCTGGAACTGGATGTCAGCGAGGCTACGCTGGCGCTTGAAAAACTCAAACAACAAATTGATCTCAAACAAAACCAGCAGGCCAAAGCCAGACTGGACCTGCAAAACACCCTCAACACGCTCCGCAGCCAGTGGGAAATCAAAAATCTCGATTATGAAGCGGCCAAAGCTTCGACTGGTCGCAACCGGAAGTTGAAAGAACTGGGGTTGCTCTCTGCCGAACAGCTTCACGAAGCAGAAATTCGGGAAGAAAAAATCGCCTTCGAACTCAAACAGCTCTCCGCCGCCCAGCAAAACGCTGAAGCCTCGACCACAACTCAACTCGAAGGGCTGGACCTGGAAATGAAGTCGCTCCTCAATGAGCAGGCCGATATGGAACGCCAGCTTGAGTTGGCGACGACCAAGGCTGACCGGGATGGCGTGCTGACCTGGGTGATTCCTGAAACAGGGACTTCGGTATTGAAGGGCGCTTTGCTGGCTCGAATTGCTGACCTGAGTTCATTTCGGGT
>DAOQNB010000869.1:0-3163 GCA_035335845.1 Acidobacteriota bacterium
GGCGCAAGGCTTCTTCAGCCTGTTTGCGGTCAGTCACGTCGTTGACGATGACGCTTCGGGCTGGTCGGCCTTCAAACAGCATGGTGTGGGTGGTCAATTCAACGTCAATCAATGTGCCGTCTTTTTTGCGATGTTGCCACACGCCTTGAACCGCAGTTTTGGGTGGAATTGTTTCCAACAGGGCGAGCAGTTTGGGGACATCTTCTTTTGGGCGAATATCTTTAATGGTCATCGCCAGAAATTCTTCCGGCGAGTACCCATAATGATTGACCGCGGCGTGATTCACCGCCAGAAAAGCCAGGGTTTCAGCATCGAATACAAACACCGGAAATGGATTGCTCTCAAACAAAATCTGATAGCGCTCCTGGCTGTGAATGAGTTCCAGTTCGGCCAGTTTGTGTTCGGTAATATCTTCGACTGTACCTTCAACGTGCAGGAGCATGCCATCTGGTGTAAAAACGGCCCTCGCATTTTCCCGAACAAAAATCTTGGTTCCGTCACGCCGTTGCCAGGAGGTTTCCAGGCCGGTTATCTCGTTGGTTTGTAACAGCATTTTCAGAAACTGACTGCGTGAAAATTCAGGGCTGAAGTCGCTTTTATTGTTTAAGTTGCAGCTTTTTAGCTCGTCAAACGATACATATCCCAGCATGCGAGTCATCGCTGGATTGGCCATCAGAATCTGGCCCTCGGCGGTTGAGCGATAAATGCCGAGCGGGGAATTTTGAAACAGTTCACGATACCGCTCTTCACTTTCACTTAGCGCCAGTTCAAATTGTTTTCGCTCTGAAATTTCATGGCGCAGGGCCTGATTGGCTTTCTCCAGTTCGGCGGTGCGCTCCTGAACCCGGAGTTCGAGTTCATTGCGTGCCTGCCGGAGTTCGTTTTCAATTTGCTTGCGTTTGACAATATCGCGGACAATCACCAGTACTTCATTCTGGCCGCTGACCACAAATCGGGCTTCGTAATCACGAACCAGGGCCCCAACGGTGGTTTGAAACTCCAGACTTTGTACTTCTCCAGTCTGGAGCGCCCGCTCCATCTGATACATAACCTGCTGGCCAACTTCATCAGGCATCCATTCAAACACGTTTGTCCCAATGATGTCCTCCGTCACGCCAAATGGATCAAGGTCTTTTCCAGGTCGGTATTCGAGCGTATTTCCCAATTGACTAAACCGAAACATGACATCCGGGATTGAATCCAGCAGAATTCGGTTTCGGGCTTCACTGTTGCGGAGGGTATCTTCGGCCTGTTTCTTTTCGGTAATATCAATGCCGATGCTGGCGGTACCTTCGACATCGCCCGCAGGTCCAAACAAGAGGGTGTTGTACCATGAAATCAACCGACGGTTGCCAGTGAGTGTCTCAATTTCCTGTTCTTTGTGCAGAGTGATTTTTTGCTGGGCCAGGTTGTTGCGAAACCGGGTGGCTGCCTGAACCCGCTGGTCAGCCGGTAAAAATTGCTCAAACCAGTTTTTTCCAATGACCTGTGCCTTTTGATATCCGGTCACTTCGAGCAAATAGCGGTTGCAAAAAGTCACTGTGCCTTGCTGGTCCAGTTGCACTGCAATCAGCCCGATGTGTTCCAGCATGTGGTGCAAATATTGTTCAGATGTGCGCAGGGCAATCTCTGCCCGTTGGTGTTCGGCAGCTTCAATCGCGACCGTAATCAGGTCGGCCAGCGACGCCGCAAATTGTTGTTCTTCAAGCGTCCACTGGCGCGGTGGCCCAATATGCTCAAGACAGAGAACCCCAAGTTTTCGATTGCCCAGCCTGACGGGGGCATCCAGCATTGAAGTAATTCCAAATGGAAAAAGATAGCTGTCGGAAAATTCTTTGGTGCGAGGGTCTGAACTGGCATCGTGGGCGGCAATGACTCGTTCAATTTCAAGTGAATTGAAATAGGTTGGATAGTGTTTGGCCAGCAATTCAAAGCCTTCACTGTGTCGGTGGGTATCAAGTTCAAACAGGTCAATACAGCGAATTTTCGAATCATTGTCGGCATACATCCACAGGCTCACGCGTGCCACACGAAGCGTTTGTGCCGTGGTACAGGTGAGCTTTTGGACACTGGCTTTGAGATCGCCTCTGCTCAGAACCTGACTGCTCGTCAGATCAACCAGCACCTGATTGTATTTTTTAAGGGTCGCTTCGGAATAGCCTGGCGCCAGACGATTGGTTCTGAGTTCAATTTGATCTTGAACCAGAACCGCCAGATCCTGGAGCCGCTCGCATTCCTCGCCAGAAAACTGGCGTGGCTGATCATCAATAATACTGAGCGTGCCGACTCGATGTCCGTTGGGCATTGTCAGCGGAACCCCGGCATAGAATCGGATATGCGGGGGGCCAGCCACTTTTGGATTTTCAGAAAACCGCGAGTCGGTAACCGCATCAGGAATAATGAGTGGTTCAGCCGACAAAATGGCCTCGGCGCACAGTGCTTCTTCTCGTCGAATGGGTGCGGCCTGCATTCCAAAGCAGGATTTGATCCAGACCTGATCCCGGTCAACCAGACTGATTAAGGCAATTGGAACCTGAAACCAGCGTGCTGCCAGTTGGGTAATGCGGTCAAATGCGGGTTCGGACGCTGTATCCAAAACATTGTATTGATAGAGAGTTGCCAACCGTTCGGCTTCATGAGAAGAAATCACGGTTGCATACATGATGGCTGGCTCCGATTGAATGAGGAATTGGGGGGCGCTAAGGCTGGATATAACTCCTGAAGCAATTTCGGGGCCTGAAAGAGCAGATTGATAGGTCGTCAGTCAATAATCATTGACAGGTAGAAGCTAAAGGTTAGGACTTTAAGAGGTATATTTGCTTAAAACCCTATCTTTCATCTGTTTGCAGGCGCTCGCGGTTTTTTGACACCCGGCAGCTCATTCAAGATGGGAATGACCCGGCCAGGACGAATATCCTGGTTGTGAGAGAATAAAAGGCCAGCAGGTTTCAGCTCCTTGATGGGTGGAATGGTTCATCGCTGGCCAGGCGCCAAAAAATGGTCAGTTGTCAGTCTATTTTGTGGCACATCGAAGGCGACAGGCTGAAGAAGTCAGGCTGAAAAGACCAGGGCTCAGGGCTTGGGGCTGAAGACTCGCAGGCTCGGGGTAATCGAAGGGATGAGGGATGAAGGATGAGGGATGAAATAAAACCAATTCTTCAGC
>DAOQNB010000870.1:0-3163 GCA_035335845.1 Acidobacteriota bacterium
ACCGGGTCGAGCATTATGCCTCAGAAGAAAAATCCAGACTGCCTGGAACTGGTTCGCGGCAAGGCGGGGATGTTCGTCGGCGAACTGGTCAACCTGCTCACCACGCTCAAGGCGCTTCCGTTTGGCTACAACCGCGATTTGCAGGAAACCAAACCACCCGTCGTGCGCACCGCCCAAACACTCAAGGAAGCAATTGCCGTTTGCACGCTCGCGATTGCCAAAATGGAAGTCTGCCAGGAAGCGATGTTTCAGGCAGCATCGGATGAAAACCTGCTCGCCACCGACATTGCTGAATTTCTGGTCAAACAGGGTGTTCCCTTTCGCGAAGCCCACAGCCGGGTGGCTGCGCTGGTTAAATACGGGAAACCGTTTTCAAAACTGACAATTGACGAATGGCAACAGGCCGGAGTGGATCCGGCGGTTGTTGAACTTCTTAACCCACTCACTTCGGTTACCAACCGAAATTCTCCTGGCGGCACGTCGCCCATCCAGGTTCAGGCTCAACTTTTGGCAAAGGAGAAACTGCTGTGAAATTTGGTTCAGTCACCTGCAAACTCGGTTTGACCGAGTCTTTACATTTTGAACCGCGCCCCACGGCCCAAACCGGCGATGTGGTGGTGGTGGAAGTGTTAAGTGAAAATGCGTCTTATCCGCATTTGGAATTGCCCAACGGCACCATGTCGAAATTACACGTGGGAGACCGATTGGTAGGGGTGCTGGGATCACGACAGGCTTTGCGAGGGTTTGTTGGCCAGGCACCGATGGCGTTGTGCAAAAATATGCGGCTGGCGTTGCTCAACATCGGCGGCGTGATTGGGCACTACATTGATTCAACCACGGCGTTGGGTGATCCGGCTCAGGTTCGCTACCTGGGAACAGTGGTTGACGAACAGGGGATCGTTTCGCTCAACCGCACCGCATTGCCGGCTTCAAACAGCATTCTGAAATGGCGTCCGATTGTGCTGGTGCTCGGCACCTGTATGCACGTCGGGAAAACCGCCACTGCCGCCAAATTGATTGAAATTGCCACCCAGGCGGGCTTCAAAGTCGGCGCCGCAAAGGTCTCTGGCGTCGGCGCAATCAAGGATTTGAATAAATTCTGGGAAGCTGGTGCAGTTGATGTTAAAAGCTTTCTTGACTGTGGGTTACCGTCAACCGTTGACGCCGAAGACTTAGCTTCGGTGGTTAAAACCGTGATCAATGCCACGCAAGGTGACATGGTCATTATTGAATTTGGCGATGGCATTTTGGGGCATTACAAAGTCGAATCGGTGCTCACTGACAAGAAAATCATGAGCCACGTGTCATCAGTAATTGTTTGTGCCGGAGACCTGATGGGCGCCTATGGCGCCAAAATGTACCTCGATCAAATGGGCATTTCATTTGCGGCCTTTAGTGGATTGGCGACTGAAAACGTTTCCGGTTCAGATTACCTGGAGGAAAAACTCGGGATTCCGGCCATCAACGGGTTGAAGTACCCGAAACGGTTGTTCGACACGCTCAATCTGACCGCTGGCTATGGCAAGAGCAATCTGGAGCCGTTTGCGGCGCCGTTGCGGACAATTCCGAAACTCTTCAATGGACATCACCATTCAGTAGGAATCAAGGAGGCCGTCGTTGGTTAAGTGCGCTGTCATCGGAGGTTCAGGTTATATCGGCGGCGAGTTGATTCGGCTGCTCGCCGGGCATCCGCACACGCAACTGGTCGCCGTGACGGGTCGCGAAACAGTCGGTAAGCAATTGGGAGACGTGCATCCGCATCTGGCCAGTCTGAACCTGACCATCAACCCGCTGGCTGAAGTCGAAGACGCCGAAGTGGTGTTTCTGGCGCTCCCCAATGGCGAAGCCATGAAACAGTGGTCGGAAGGCATTGCCGAAATCGCCAAAACCCACACTGTGATTGACACTTCGGCGGATTTTCGGCTTCAGGACCGCGAAACGTTTGAACAATTTTACCGAACCGAGCATCCGTGCTTCGGTTCGGTCAAACAATTTGTCTATGGTCAACCGGAATTGTTTGTCGAGCAGATTCGCGAAGCGCGGCTGGTCGCATCTCCTGGATGCTTTGCCACGGCAGTCATTCTGGCATTGTACCCGCTTGCGGCAGCGGGGCTGATTGATCATGCGGTGGTCAATGCCGTGACCGGTTCATCTGGATCAGGAATCAAGGTCAAAGAGAAAACACACCATCCGTTTCGGATGGACAGCTTTTATGCCTACGAGCCATTTGTCCACCGGCACATTCCAGAAATCAAACAGGCGATTTTCTTTCGCACCGGGCACAATGTGGATTTTGTGTTTCAACCGCATTCGGGGCCGTTTGTTCGCGGGATCTTTGTGACCGCCGTTGTAACGATGCCGAAGGATTACACCACGGCGGAACTGCAAAATCTGTATCGCGAACTCTATGAATCAAAACCGTTTGTGCGATTTACGGACCATTCGCCGAATGTGAAATTTGTTCGAGGAACCAACTTTTGCGACCTTTCCATCAAAAGTAACGGCCATCACGTGATTGTCATGGCGGCGATTGATAATCTGGTCAAAGGTGGCGCTGGTCAGGCGGTACAATCGTTCAATTTGATGAAAGGTTTTGATGAAACCACGGGATTGATGGCGCTTCCGACGATTCCTTGAGAAATGCAAGAAAGCGGCGTCAAGCCGCCGCACTCCGAAAAATATGAGCTTTGTTCGAACCTACAAAACTTTACCGATCACCATTGTCCGTGGCGAAGGCTGCTGTGTTTGGGATAGCGCCGGGACCAAATATCTCGATATGTATGCCGGGCACGCGGTGGCTTCGACCGGACATTCGCACCCGCACGTTGTTTCGGCGATTGCCGGGCAGGCGCAAAACCTGATCTTTTATTCGACCATGGTTGACGTGGCCATCCGTCACGAAGCCGCTGCCAAACTCATTGCCCATGCTCCTGCACCATTGACGAGCGTGCTGTTTGCCAATTCGGGCGCTGAAGCCAACGAAAACGCCTTAAAAATGGCGATTCTTCAAACCGGACGCAAAAAAATTGTTACTTTTGCAGGTGGCTTTCATGGTCGAACGCTCCTGGCAATGAACGTCACCGCCAATCCGAAATACCACAAGCAACTTCCCTATGTCATTCCAGACATTGAAGTTTGCCCGTTTGGTGACCTGGCTGCGATT
>DAOQNB010000871.1:0-3159 GCA_035335845.1 Acidobacteriota bacterium
TCTTCATTCTCAATTCTTCATTCTTCATTCTTCATTCTCAATTCTTCATTCTTCACTCACCAGTCGGTCAATCTTTTATTCGGGAAGTGTTCAACCATGCGTTATCTGGCGATTCTTTCCCTCCTGTTTTGCACTTCGTGTCATATGGGAATTCCCTCAAATTCAACGGCGGCGGCCAATGCGTCATCGCTCACACCTCTTTCGACGAGTGCCACACCGCCGGCAAGCCCAACTCTGGCTGAACCTGATCGGGAAAGCGGAACCTCGACCAGCAAGCGTGCCAGCGTCCGGGTTGGAGGCAGCGATATTGCCGTCGTGTTTGAGAGTGACAAATATGGGCTGACCCGAGATGAAATTACTGCCTGGATCGGCACGGGAGCCAAGGCAGTATCGGCCTATTTTGGACGATTTCCAGTGAAAAACCTGACGGTGAAGGTTCGCTCATCGCGAGGAAGTGGTGTCCATCATGGCGTGGCCGATGGCTTTCATGGACGACCCTCCATCAATGTGTCAGTGGGCTATTATTCCGACCAGGAAGACCTCCATTCAGATTGGGTGATTACTCACGAGATGGTTCACCTTGGCTTTCCCTGCGTCGCCGAGCAACATCACTGGATTGAAGAAGGGACGGCCACCTATATCGAACCAATTGCCCGTGAACGCATTGGTGTCATCACCCCCGAGGAAGTCTGGCGTGATCTGGTCGAAAATCTTCCCAATGGTCTTCCCAAACGAGGCGACAGGGGCCTGGATTACACCCCAACCTGGGGACGGACCTACTGGGGCGGTGCCTTGTTTTGTTTGCTGGCCGATATCGAAATCCACAAACAAACCCACAACCGGCAGGGCCTGGAACATGCGATCCGCGCTATCACCGAAGCCAACGGCGTCATCACCGAATATTGGGACATTCGTGACGTCCTGCGCACGGGCGATAAAGCGACCAAAGGCAATGCGTTGGAAACGCTGTATGACAAAATGCGAGCCAAACCAGCTCCGGTTGATCTGGATGCCCTCTGGAAACAACTTGGCGTCGAAGTCCGTGGCGAAACCGTCATTTTTCACAATGACGCCCCGCTGGCGCACATCCGCAAAGCCATTTGCGGCTAAATGAGTCGTGAACTCGCAAAATGGTGACATCGCCAGGTCGTGAAATCGTCATTTAGTCAAAAGTTGCTTGCTTTTTCTGGGTACGATTCGTTATTCACTTCCTGCAATTCATCAGACAAAAATTTCTATAGTTTTCCAGATAAATATTTCCTGGGAGCGCCGGCATCCTGCCGGCACCAAACGGTTCAGATCCAATCAGTTGCCGGCAGGATGCCGGCGTTCCCAGGAGGAAATCTTTTTCTGAAGAGCTATACTTCACGACTTCACGACTCGCTTTTGTTCGCCACTTCGCCACTTGCTTCCTGGAGCTTCCTTTCTTTATGACCCGTTCGATTGCTGTGTTTAACCATGCTGGTGGTGTTGGGAAAACCACGACCACTCGCGACCTGGGCTATGAAATGGCCTCGCGGGGCCGCAAGGTGTTGCTCATTGACGCCGATCCACAGGGAAGCCTGAGCGATTTTCTGGGGCTTGACCCGCATAGCCGACCACAGCACGAGATTTTCTGGCAGGCGCTGCTGGGTGAAACCGGAGACGCAACCGATCTCCCGGTCCCACCTCATTTAGAATCAGCCTTTGGGATGGATATTGGGTTGGCCAATCTGCTGGTTTTTCAGATTGAACAGCGGATAGCTGAAATGAAAAATACTCAGCGGCTCCTTGATGTGCTGGAAGGGATTAAAGACCGGTATGAATTTATCCTGATTGATTGCCCGCCCAATGTTTCGGAAATTACGGTGCAGGTGCTCATGGCAGTGGATGAAGTTCTGATTCCGGTTCAAACCGAACATAAAGCCACCATCGGACTGGTCATTGTTCAAAATGAAATCCTGAAAGCCAACCAGCGCCGTCGCCGAATCCGACCTGAATTACAGATTTCAGGCATTGTCCCGACCATTTACAGCAGCACGAAAACTGAGCATCGGAACTACCTGCAAGCCATCCACGACTTTGCCGGACAACTTTCCCGCCGGGTGCTTCCACCAGTCTCTGACCGCATTGCGGTCGCCGAAGCCTCATCTGCCGGAAAACCACTCAAAGTCTATGCCCCAAATTCTCCGGCCAATGCCGATATTGAACAGATCGCTGATCTGGTGTTTGGCAGCTAGCCCTGGGGCTGAGGGATAAAACCAGGGAACGAGGGATAAAGGATGAAGGATGAAAGAAAACAAATTCTTCAGCCCGCCTTCTTTAGCCCGCCTTCTTCAGCCCGTCTTCTTCAGCCCGTCTTCTTCAGCCCCAAACCTGTATGAGCAAAAAGAAACCTCCGGTTCGATTACCGAAGCAATTGATGACCAACCTTGCCTATCAATCTGTCGCCAGCCAGAGCGGTGATGTGCTGTTGCACGTTGAGACGTCGCAGATTCGGCCCAATCCGCATCAGCCGCGAAAAATATTTGACCCTGAGACCATTGATGAACTCGCCGCCAGTATCCGCGAACATGGCATTTTAGAGCCACTCATTGGCCAGGAAGCCTCAGACGGAACCTATACACTGATTGCCGGCGAACGCCGATGGCGGGCAGCCCAGGCGTTAAACCTGAGCCGGGTACCGATGGTGCTGCGTGGCGGAAACCAAACCACGGATACTGGACTGCTGGCGCTGGTTGAGAACCTTCAGCGAGCCGATTTGCATCCAGTTGAAGAAGTCCAGGCACTGGCCCGGATTGTCGAACAGTGCGCGACTCAGGAAGAAGCCGCTCGACTGGTCGGCTTTCATCGCTCAACACTGGCCCGTTTGATTCGTCCCGCCGGGTTGGAAGCCGAAGTCCTTGACCTGTGTTTAACAATCCCAGGGGTGACCCGCAACACACTCGCCAAACTGCTGGATTTGCCGACACTGGCTGCGCGACTGGCTTTTCTGGAGAAGTTCAAGCCCAAAGACCCGGCAGTTGAGGTTCCGAAACGTCAGCCACCAACAAAAGTAAAACCAAAAATGAATCTAAGTAGAGATGAAGATAAAGTATATAGAAGTTCAGAAAGTTCATTTAGTGAAGGTGATAGTCCATAAGAACGTACAAGTACAAGTTAAGAAAGTATTGAAATGAA
>DAOQNB010000872.1:0-3151 GCA_035335845.1 Acidobacteriota bacterium
AGAGCTTTCAAATTTCACCATCTGGAAGGAAAAAGTGTAGCCTGAGTTATATGATTGATCAAAATGCCAGGTACCGGCTATTTGCTGAAAAGATGCTTCGTTATTTTCGCCAGGATAAATTTTGTATGCCTCCACAACTCAGCCAATTGGGTCAGAATCTGATTGAGCAATGGCTCCTTCTGTTAGATGATCCATACCTGGATCTGATGTGCTTAAACAATTTACTCAGTTTAGTTGAAGCGAATTGTGAAACAAGCTGTGCCTTTTATGAACTATACCTGCAGGTAAGTCAATGGGCCCAAACCAGAGATTTAACCTTCGAATCGAACAAGCCGTGAATCCATCAATTTTAATGAACCAGGCTTTCTGGAGCCGGTGTTAACCCAATGTGCCTGCCATTGCGCGTTTGTATGGAATAATTGCGATCAGTTCAAAACGATTTGCGTCCTGAAGTTCGTCAATGGTTGGATTCATTGCGTCGGCAAGTTCAAGCCTGAACTGGATATGGAGTAAGGGGAAGAGAGATAGTATGGAGAAACTCAAAGGCTGGCAACCTGCATAGCAGGTAATTCCAACAAACTGATGCCGACAAAGGGCCCAAATTGGTGATTTCAGGCTATTGCGCACGTCTCACGAGTCAACTTCTTTGATCCGAAAACCTGAAATCACCAGGGCATCGTTTTTCAGTCATAACCTTAGCAAACGATTGTTAAGGGTATATTTGAAAGATCAGCAATTTTGTTAAGGGATTGTAAAGGCGGCTGATTTTTGAAACTTCACCAGCTATAGTTGAAAACAGGAGTCGGATTTCTGAAGAGATGAGAAATTCACCTTATCCCTCCTGCTACCCTGTTACCCCGTCATTGTGTCAGTCCGTGCCCGACCTGCTTCCATTCAACTACCGCTTCGGCGGCAAAAATCCAGAACCCGAGCCCTATGTCCAACTCACCTGATACCTTTGCCAAAACCAAAGTTCTGATGATTGATGACGACCTCAAGCTCTGCCGGCTGGTCAGAGATTATCTCGAACCACTTGGCTTTGAAGTCGAGGGCGTTCATACCGGCCCGGAAGGTCTGGAACGTGCCGCTGCCGGAAGTTTTCAGGTGGTGATTCTCGATGTCATGTTGCCGGGAATGGACGGTTTTGAAGTTCTCAAAAATCTGCGCCGGGTGTCAAACGTGCCGGTGCTGATGCTCACCGCGCTCGGAGACGAATTTGACCGGATTGTCGGCCTGGAAATGGGCGCTGATGATTATTTGCCCAAAACTTTTTCGACCCGCGAGCTGCTGGCCCGATTGCGTGCGGTCACCCGTCGGTCGGTTCTCAATCAAGCGCCTGCGCCACCAGCTCAACCTGACGACGACCAATTGAACATTCACGATTTGACAATCAACCTGGCCGCGCATCGGGTCACGCTGGCTGGTCAGGCACTGACCTTAACGCCACTTGAATTTGATTTACTGGTCTGCCTGGCACGATCCGCAGACCGGGTGTTGAGCCGGGATCGCCTGCTGGATGAAATCAATGGTCGCAACTATGACGTGTTTGACCGGTCAATTGATGTTCATATTTCCTCGCTCCGGCGCAAACTTGGCGATGACCCAAAAAACCCAAAGTACATCCGCACCATCCGTGCGGCTGGATATATGCTGGTTCGAAACAGTGAGGATTGACGATGGTTCGCCCCCGATTTTCACTCCTGATGAAAATTCAACTCTGGCTCTTGCTCAATCTGGTGGTGCTGGGCGCCGTGCTGGTTGGGATCCTCAATCTACAGTTTCAGTTACATCCGTCGTCGCCCTTACTGGGCCGGTTTGAAACCCGGCTCGAAGCCATCGGAGAACTCATCCGGGTGGAAGTCGTCAATACCACTCGCGAGCAGCGTGATGTGATTCTGGCCCGCTATGCACAGGCGTACGGAATTGATTTTTACCTGTTTGACAACAATGGCACCCAGCTCGGCGGCATCCCGATCAATCTGCCTGATGACCTGGTGTTTCATCTGCACGGTGGAGGAACCCGACCACCGCCACCGCCGCCACGTCCGAAAGGGCCGGGGCAACGCCATCCAATCTTCAAAGTCCAGACCTCAAACCCCACCCGCTATTGGGTTGGGATTCGAGTGCCAGTGGTAACCGAAGGCTCACCCGAACCGTTGCGCGCCACGCTGCTGGCTGCCTCATATTCAGCCAACGGAAATGGGCTATTTTTTGACCCGCTCCCCTGGGTTTACATTTTGCTGGCGGCAACCGGGTTTTCAATCCTGTTTTGGCTTCCAATGGTGCGCCATATCACCAAAACCATTTCTCAACTCACGAAAGCCACCGAACAAATTGCAGACGGTCAATTTGAAGTTCGCGTTGACGAAAATCGAACCGATGAGCTTGGCCGACTCAGCAAAGCCATCAACCATCTGGCCAGCCGATTGTCTGGGTATGTCACCGGTCAGCGCCGGTTTATGGGTGATATTGCCCACGAATTGTGCTCGCCGATTGGTCGAATTCAAATGGCCCTGGGGATTCTGGATGTGCGAATTGACCCGAAAAACCGGATGTATGTCGAAGACCTCGAAGAAGAAGTCAATCAAATGTCCAAACTGGTCAACGAACTGCTGACATTTTCCAAAGCCGGGCTCAAGCCTGAGGCCGTCCAGCTCCAGAAAGTCCGTCTGCGCCCACTTGTCACTCAAATTACTGACCGGGAAGCTGGTAAAGGCGTTCCGCTGCTGGTTGAAATCCCCGACACGCTGCTGGTCGAAGCCAACCCGGCACTGCTTTCGCGGGCGATTTCAAATATTGTGCGCAATGCCATCCGCTATGCCGGCAGCGCCGGTCCAGTCCGGGTTATTACTCAACCCGAGGGACCACATCAGGTTCGGCTCAGTGTGATTGATTCTGGCGCTGGTGTCCCCGAATCAGAACTTTCCCGACTGTTTGATCCATTTTATCGCATTGAGCGAGATCGGGCCCGTTCAACTGGCGGGGCTGGGCTCGGACTGGCGATTGTGAAATCCTGTGTCGAATCGTTTCAGGCTTCGGTGTCAGCCCGCAACCTGAATCCTAAAGGTTTTGAAGTCAGCTTGCTCTTGAAGGTAGGAGAATGAAGAATGAAGAATGAAGAATTGAGAATGAAGAATTGAGAATGAAGAAT
>DAOQNB010000873.1:0-3148 GCA_035335845.1 Acidobacteriota bacterium
GGGGCGAGTGCCGTTTGAGCCAGGACGATAGCGCCAACCGACGACCTGTCTGACCGTGCGAATGGCGTGGAGTTCCTTTGGGCGAATGGCCCGTTGGATCAACACCTGATACCCAAACGGTTTCGTGGTGCTGGCAATCAGGTGACTGGCTTCGGCGGCGGTCATTTCCTTCATTCCCTCATTGTAATGCCCAACCAGCACTGGTTCAGTGTCTGGAATCCGGAAATGAACGGCGATGAGTTCTTCTTGTCGTCCCCAGCGGCGGAGTTCTCTCACCCATTGATGCGTGACCACAAAATCTGGCACCACCGGCATTGCAAAGATCCCAGCGGCTCGAAACCAGCGGTTTTTCTTTAACAGTAACCCGTGTTTGCGAATCGAGCGAATGTTTTTGGCTGGTGTGAGGTGAACGAAAAGCGCCATGGTTTTGAGCGAAAGAGCGAGTCAACAAAATGATTGGTTATGAGAAAACAGCCGGATGTTCAATCAAACAATGGTACTTAGGCCACTGATTACAACCTCCAATGGTATCAACGTTTGCAGGCAATGAGTGCCATTCGGGCCGGCGGAAGTGGTTGATCTCCGTATTGAGGTGAAGTGTAAACCTCAAATCCAATCTGACGCAATTCATCAACCAGGTCATTGGCCTGATAAAGCTGCTGTGAGTGAATTTCTTCATCCCGTCGGTAGAGGTCACCAGCCTGTCGAAACGTGATGATGCGGCGAGTCAGGATTGCTGTTTCAGGGTCTTCGGTTTTTTCAACCAGCACCAGCCAGTCAGGGCCTTCGGTAAAATGTTTGATAGTTGTGTTGGGCGGGCACTGTCCTGGTTCAGCAATGTCAAAAATCAGGAGACCTCCTGGATGCAATGCCTGATAAATTCGTCGAAAAAGCTGACTGATTTGACCGCGAGTGTTTTCAGGATCAAACAAGTAGTTGATACATTCGCCCATTGACGTTACCGCAACACAGGCTGGGATTTCAGCTTGAAACAGAGAGGCAACCTGAAATTGCGCCCCTGGCACACGGTTTCTCGCCAGATCAATCATGGCTGGAGAGATATCAACTCCAAGGACTTGATACCCGGCGCGGTGTAATTGTTCAGCCCAGATTCCACTTCCACAGCCAAGATCAACGATCAATCCACGGTGAATCTGGTTTTGGTGCAGGCATTGTAAAATTCCAGGTGCTGCCGTGAGGGCAAAATTGGCAAAGCCGACATCGTGGATAAAGGCCAGATCAGGTTTGTAATAGTCAGTCATAGCAAAGAATGATTGCAAACACAGATTACCATTCAGTGTTAGGTGGAATTGGCGCCGCAAGATTGTTGGAATTTCTTCTGCCGGTCAAGTTCAAGTATGATGATCAGCAGACTGATGTTCAATCCGGTCAAGGCGCCAGTTATGGAAAAATGTTGAACGTGATCGCGTTTGATTTGTTGTTTTTCCTGTTCTGTGGTGTTCCCGCACCAGAACCAGATATGCGCAGTATTCCAGGTGCTAAAACAGTATCCTAACCCAAGCCCGGAGATGAGACCTGCCACGAGCAGCAATTCCTTGGAAATCAGCGATTTGAACAGCACGAGAAACCCGGTGAGCAACATGCCTGTCATCAGTCCGTACGCCACAGTCAGGCCACCGTACATAACAACGGGCTCAACGCCGATGCCTCGCAATCCGTGATACACATACAGCGTGGTGGCAGCATCCAGAGCCGGTGTCACATGAAATAATACACTGACCACCATGGCTATCGAGATACCTGCCAGGAACATGATTTGAGAGGTTCTCTGAGTCGGTGGCGCACCAATTTGTGAAATATGGGTTGTCATTTTCGGTGGCTCCTGTATACAAAACTGGATTTCTGAGTTTGACACCAGATTCAGAAATCCAGTTCCACCAACATGACGAGACCCAAAGCAGTCGGCAAAAGAGGTTGGAACACAATATTGCTCTGTGATAGCAAGCGACTGTCAACGATGAAGCCTTTTCTGAGAAATTCTATCTATTCAGGTGCCCGTCACCACCCTTTGGAGATCTCGAACTTTATGTCAACCTATGCCACAACACGCCCCCAACCAGATGAACACACGCCTTATCACACAATGTATCTGAGCAAGATTCCAGAAGGAGATATTTTGGAACTTCTGATCAAGCATGGTGAGGATATCCACCACCAGCTCAGTCAGATAGCAGAAGAACAGTCAGCTTTTCGTTATGCGGAAGATAAGTGGAGTTTAAAACAGGTGCTTGGCCACCTGATTGATACCGAGCGGATTTTTCAATATCGCCTGCTGCGGGTTGCCCGCCAGGATCAAACGCCAATCGAAGGGTTTGAGCAGGATGACTATGTCGCCAGTGGCGAATTTGATGCCCGTTCATGGGCAAGTTTGCTTGAAGAATACACCACGGTTCGTGCGGCAACGGTCAGTCTGATCAAAGGGTTACCCTCCGATGCCTGGCTCCGGCGGGGAACGGCAAACAAGAATCCAGTGAGCGTTCGGGCGCTGGTTTGTTTGATCGCCGGGCACGAATTGCACCACATGACGATTGTGAAAGAACGATACCTCACACAGCTTTCCCAGTAATCAACCCTTCAAAAGCAAGGAGCGAGCCTTGATCCAGGTCGCTCCTTGCCAGGTGATATCAGCCAGTTAGGTCTTTTCTGGGACCCAGGACATAATGCAATAAATTCCGTTGCGAACGTCCGCCGCCATCAATCGAAACCGGAACGGTTGTTTGTTCCCCTTGCTGTCGGTAATCATCACGATGGCGTGGGCTTCTTCATTTTTGATACTGGTTACCGTGTATGATTTTACATCCAGGTCATTGAGTGCTGTGCTTTCGGTACAGGTTTGTTGATCATCAGCTTTGCCAGCAATTTTTGAATCCAGAAACTTGTGCAACATATTCATAATGTTGGTTTCAGTCTGGGTTTTTGGAACATGAGGCGCATTTGGATCCGGAACGGCCCCACAGGCCGAAAACAAAAAGACCGACAAACAGATTCCTGCAAACAAAGCACGAGGTGCTTTCAATGATGATTGAGGTGTTTTCATAGAGTTCCTCTTGAGAAAAGTTGCGTCGTCAACGCCTGATTATCCAGAAGTTCAATCAGTCCTAAAATTTGAACAAAACAACTCGAATCC
>DAOQNB010000874.1:0-3140 GCA_035335845.1 Acidobacteriota bacterium
ATATTCGATTTGCAGAAGTTGCCGAAATTCATATGGGGCTTCTGTATGAGTTGAGCAATACCCTTTTAAAACCACATTTCGAATCACGGTTCCTGATTTCAGGTAAACAGAGATTGGCTGGTTTTTCAGAGAGTTGATATGGATTTCTTTGTTGAATGACAGTGTGTCACCGTTGAGATGCCGATCAACTGGTTTCCAAAGAGTGAAGAAAATTCGAAGTGCAAAAATTGCACCAAGAATGATCAAAACAGGAATAAGAATAGGGTAATAGTCGGCCATCAATCCTCCCGATCTTCCTTGGGGGGCGAAAGTTGAAGCAGCCTGGCGGGTTTCCTGGTCATCAATGAAGGAACCCCAGAAGGCATTCCCCAGAAATCAGTCAGTGTGCTATTCAGGAATAAGTGATTTATTTTTGATTGTTATGCCTGGAAAACAGTTCTGGATACCTGTCTTCAAAACCAAATCGCCTGACCTGAATCCGGGCCCGCCGGATGAGTTCAGAATGGGGCAGTTTGTGCCTAACGATCCAGACAAGTTCGTCCAAATTTATAATTGCATCGTGTTGACCAAATTCATCTGGTTCGAAGGCTTCAAGTTCATCAAGAAAATTTGAAATTGATTGAATGGCTTCCGGCTCTTTTCCAGCCCCGGCCAAACAGGCCGCGAGTTGTTCACGACATTTGACGGCTCTCCACTCAGGCCAGTCACGAGCCAGCCGCGCCTGATCAACTTTTCGGTATTCAATGATGGCCTGTTCCCAGTGTTGAGGATGATCGTCCAGGAGTGCCAGATCATGAAAACAATGTGCCAGATAGAGCTGGGCAATGACGTTTTCGGGGTCCCAGGAAACTGCGGCGTGAAACCACCTTATTGCCTGTGAAAGAAAGTTCGGCTGGTCATCTTCAAGTAACGGGTGATTACAGAAAACCTGTCCCAAAGTATAGGCAATAAAGGTGTTGTGTGGGGCCAACTCAAGTGCCTTCAAGAGCACCTGTTCTGCTTCGACAGCAATCGCCACGCGTTTGGCAGATGTCGGACAGATCCAGCCTTCAAGCCACGTGCAGGCTGAAATTCCCCAGGAGTGAAATACCCGTGGATTGTGAGGGTTGATCTTGGCAGCAGTTTGATAAATGAGGTGCAGGCTGTCCCAACCGTGTTCCAACGTTTCGTATTCAAGCGCAACCGCCAGCCTTCGCAACCTTTCTTCGGCTGGAAGATCAATCGTGTTTGTCTCATCCAGGAAAGCCTCAAGTGCCGGGCTGCTGACATACACCACACTTTCATCCGTAAAGGATCGAACTGCTTTTCTGAAAAGGTCAGCCTGGAGTTGGGGAATGTCGTTCATACAAAACTCAGCCTGAAGTGGTACAGCGTCACTGTGGGGTCAGATCCAGCGGCGAACTCGTGCGCAATATTGGGCGTAGGACTCACCAAACGCATCAGTCAGATAGGCTTCTTCACGGCGGATGACCAGCATGGTCAAAGCAAACAAAATAAATGGGATAAAGACCAGGATCCAGCCAATATTGCTCAACAGGCTGACCCCGATGGTCAGCGCCGTCATCGCGACATACATTGGATTTCGGCTAAAGCGGAAAGGCCCGTGGGCAACAATCTGATTGGCTGGTTGATTTGGGTAAATGCCAGTTCGGATTTTCCAAAACGTCAGTAACGCCCAGGCCAGAATGCCGACTCCGGCAACCACAATGGCCCAGCCAGTCATGATTCGAACTGCTGCTGGCAGGATGGCGCTGACTGGGGCAGATTGTACTTGCTGGATTGCCCATCCGCCGAGCATTCCGGCAATAAAGAGCAACGGTGGCGGAAAGTGAACGCCAGGGTTTTTGAGAGGAGTTTTGGCCATTGGCTTCAAAATTTATACTATTCTGCAATGAATACTTTGTGTTTGAAAACAGTCAAACTCTTCATTCGAATGAGCTTAATAAGCTACTGGTTGCTGGCTGCTGACGGCAGACTAATATTATTTCAACAGGTGAACTCTCAAAAATTGCAGAATGTGCTGGATGATCTCCCTGGTCTCAGGGCTATCGTGAAGCAAATCAAAGGCATGCGGGGCTTCTGGGTGATTGATCACGGAAACCGGCAGGTTGCACCTTAAAGCGTCAACTAAAAACTGGTCAAGCGTTTCATTCAGGTGCGGACACTGGTCCTGACCAGCTCTGGCAAAAAACAAGGGTGTTGTCCGTGGCAGGTCCGCCATTGACTTTCCCTGGCCTGGATTGGCGAACCCAAACATCCGGGAAACATCAGCCACGTGGGTGGCACCGTTCAGATCGAGGGTGTATCCATAGCAGAATGCCGCACACTGGACGTCTTGAAAATCAGGTTCCATCAGGAGCGCAAGCGCCAGGGGAACATTGCCGGAACTCGCCCAGAGTCCAATCCGGCTGGCATCAATGCCAGGTTCAGGCGCCGATTGCCGAACAAATCGAAGCAATGCGTGGACATCTGCAACGGGTTCGCGATTGGTGTAGGTGATGGCAATCATTCCCGAAGCCGCAATCAATTTTCCCCAGGAAACCGAAGATCCCATTTCCTTGAATTTGCATCCGACCAGTTTCTGAAACCCCACATCAGGGTATCCGGTTACAATGATGACGGCTGGCAATAAATCGCCCGACTTTGCATCCGCCGGAACATAAAGGTCCAGGGTCAGAACATCATCACCAACTGTTTGAAAAACAATATCTTGCCGGATTGTGACTCTATCCTGGTCTGGTAACTGGAAGAGTACGAGCTTGCGTGAAATATGATCTTGCGGTGTGTCCTGGCTCATTGGTGTATCCTTGATGAAAAATGGGTTTTCAATTTTGTCTTGATGCCATAAGCACCAAACATTGTTCGCGTAACTCAAAGCTCAGCAAGCTGACTCTGAGTAACACATCTCGCATCTGGTCTGCGTTTTGAAACGGATAAGCATCCAGGTTCAAGGCAATCAGGCACTTACGCTCATCAGTTGCTTCTTCTAGCCATCTTTCTGTGGTGTGTAAAATGGCTGCCCCGTTATCGCTGGTCATCCACATCCACATGCCAAGTACATCTGCCAGCGATTGCCAGGGAAATTCAGGTGGTGCCAGGTCAAAAAGGACCAGATTCAATTCCTGAACCTACCGGTACCT
>DAOQNB010000875.1:0-3109 GCA_035335845.1 Acidobacteriota bacterium
GGGTTCAGGGTTCAGGGTTCAGGGTTCAGGGTTCAGGGTTCAGGGTTCAGGGGTTTCGAACTTATGTCCTTTTCGTCCTTTTCTGAACAGGCCGTAAACAACCTGTCTTAGTTCAACCACCGCTACGCGGCAAAAACCCTGTAATTCACTAGTCTTCGAAAACCCGGAACCCGGAAGCGCGGAACCCGGAAGCGCGGAACCCGATTATTCTGCTTTCACTTCAAACACAAATTCGGCTCGTGACACTTTGCCGTTGCGCTGAAATTCAAAGAATCCCCGATACAGCCCTGGTTTGGGTGGGCGAACCAGAAACGTAATTTCCCCATTTTTGCCATTGGCAGCATCGCGTTCGTCTGGGTGCGAGTGGACAAAAGTCTGGCTGTCCTGATTGATCATAATCAGGTGGCCCATGGCGCCGAGATAGGGCTCAACATCGGTCACCTTTTCACCGGTCGGCTTATTGAGCAGAAAGGTAAGCAGCGAGGTTTTTCGGGCTGGGACAAAATTGTTGTCTTTGCGCGAAACTTTCACGCCATCAACCGTCATTTCGGTTTGTTTGGTTTGGTCGAGGGTAATCGGCTTGATTTCAGGTTTGCCCTTGCCTTCAACTTTGACATTGGCCAGTAACACCTGACTGCCAGCCCCTTTCGGCGCCACATCGGCAAAGAGTTGATATTCGCCAGGTGTTGGAAAAACAAAGTCCTTATAGATAAATGAACCGTCAGGCTGGATCACTGGGTGCTCGTGAATATAAAACCCAAGGTCTTTGCGAACCACGATCATGTGCAGGTACTTTTCGTGAGCAATATCAAACTGCTTAATTTGAACCGTTTCCCGCTTTCCAGTCAGTTTCCCCGTGGCATCAGAGGTTTCCAGGTTTCCAAACACCTTGAGTTTGAGTGTGGTTGGTTCACCGGCTTTGACTTTTCCAGGCTCGGTTTTGAGTTCGACACGATAAGGTTTGGGACGGGCAACGCGCTTCACCGCAGGATCAAAGTCGGCGACAAAGAGTGGAAACTCAGCCACAAAGGGTTCGCCGCCCGGAGGTGTAATCCGAAGTAACAGCGTATAGTCGCCCCCGTGGGCAAAGGTCGGGTGGAGGCCATAATCACCTGGAACGCCTTCAGGGTGGGCGATTTCCTCAACTTTGGGCATTGACGGCATTGAGGGCATCGAAACAATTGATTCGATGTTGGCTCGCACAATGGCGGCGGGCCCCAAAACCGGGTCTTCTTTGGTGTGGTCAACCACGCGAAATTCGATTTGTTGCTCTTCTTCAGCCACCAGTCCGCCTTCAGGAAGACGGAGTGAAATCGTGTAATTTCCAAATTTCTTTGATGGTCCAGCGACCATCGTTAAATCCTGGGCAAAAGTGGTTTGGGCCATTATCAGGCTTAACACCAACCCAATCAGAACTACCCATCGGTTTTTCATAACAGTCATCTCCATTGATTCTTTGAAAAGATTGCTGCCTCTGGTTGGGCAAGTGACGTGCCAGCGGGTAAAATTTGGTTAACCGTATGAAAATACAGGAGTACTGAAAATCACAGAATCAACTTTCAGGTCAAAATATGTGGCATATGCAGCATCAGGTGTGGCATATGCCACACTCGCATTCAGTGCCATTCATAACCGTCAATTGTCTTTTGATGGGTTAATTTCAACCATTCATTCAAAAAGTCTTTTGCAACCGGCCACAACCAGTCAGTATCTGGTTTTTTGGTCAGATTGCCACGAGTTTCACCTCTCTCCCAATTTGAGAAATCGGTTTCACATTCTTGTCGAAAGGAAAATCAACGCCCGTGTCAGAAACACACTCTCAGGATTCGGCTGACCTGCTGGGCCGGATTAGCTCCATTGCCTCGTTTGCCTGTGCGATTCATTGCATACTTGAACCTTTTGCGATTGGCCTGTTTCCACTGGTTGGGATGAGTTTTGAGCTTGACGAGTGGATGGAAATATCCCTGATTGGCGTGGCAATTTTCTTTGGATTGATTACCCTGCTGCCTGACTACTACCGCCGTCGGAATAACCTCAAAGCCATTCTTCCTTTTGTCGCAGGCGTGTTACTTCTGATCACAGCTCAAGTTTTTTTCAAGGAACGCACCGCCATTGAATTACCCGCAGCCTTGATCGGCGCCGCCCTGATCATTACGGCCCAAACCTGGAACCGTCGAATCAACCATACCCACACGCACGCCTGCACCCACAACCATTGAAGTCCCTGTCAGTCACGGGTGTCAGGTTGGAAAGGTGAACTTTTTTGCCAATTCTAACGTAGCACCCCGCACCTTCCAGTCAATACTATCCCCAAAAAATAACAATCAGGAACGTGCAAAAGTATGCAGAAATCTTTGCGTTTGCTTTGTTTATGCACTCTTCTCGTGCTGGCAACGTTTACCTTTCCGACACTTTCAATACGAACAATTCAGGCCGGAAGCCCACTTCCAGCCACCCGTCAGAATCCATTTGAACACGAATTTTCCTTTGACTTCAGCGATGGCCGACAGGGCTGGACGGCTGGGTTTGCCGACAGCACCACGGATGTGATCAATCGCGAGAAGGTCGTTTTTAAACTCAAGAAGCTTCCGAAAAACCTGGGTGAACGACGAAAAGTGCTCTTCATCGGCGGGACCAACCAGACCGACGATCTGTTTATGTTCATCAAGCGGCAGTTGACCGGACTCAGACCGGATACGATTTATTCACTCCAGTTTGACGTCCAGATTGCCTCTAATGCCCCAACCGGCTGTGTCGGAGCCGGCGGGGCGCCGGGAGATGGTGTTTATTTCAAGGTTGGGGCTTCCCCGATTGAACCGGTTGCCGATCCACAAACAACCTTGCTCAACATTGATAAAGGCAACCAGTCTCAGGGCGGCAAAGACGTCATTACGATTGGAACGATTGCGACCACCGGGCCAAACTGTGATTTGAGCACCTACGAGTTCAAAACGCTGGGCACTGATGGCGCCAAATTTCAGGCCAAAACTGATGCCAGTGGTAACATTTGGGTTTTGCTTGGTACGGACTCAGCCTTTGAAAGCCGAACGGAGCTGTTCTATTCCAAAATCAAAATCCTGCTCAATGAAGCCACCGATGGCCAGTAATG
>DAOQNB010000876.1:0-3101 GCA_035335845.1 Acidobacteriota bacterium
GACTCGCTTGACTCGGCCTTGAAAGGCCGAGATTGCGCTCGTCGTTCGGTTCAATTTCAGGGTTCAGGGTTCAGGGTTCAGGGTTCAGGGACAGATTGCAATCGTTCACATCGTGATCCTTTTCAATTGAGCGAAGAGTGAAGGACTTCTTTCTTGCTTTCCAGTTCCAACCGGTTCCCCCTTTAAACCCTGTGGGTTTCACTCTTTCGCTATTGTGCCGTATTGTTTGGGTCATTGGGCGCAATGATTTCAATATGATCACGGTTGATGTCTAAAAACGGCACCACCATCACCTGTTTTCCATCAAGGGTTCGCACTTCGGCATTGGCCACGGCAATAAAGTGAGTGGCACTGTGCATAAAATCAGTGACACGGGCATTTGGATTGAGGGAAATATAACCGTTGATCCGATATGAACGGGTTAAAATAATCACTTTGGTCATTTCTTGTGGATTCATAAAAGATTGAACTCCTCACCTTGTCTCAGTTGCACATCATCATCAAGCCCGGCACTCAAGTGGGCCCAGGAGCATTTCGGCGATATAGCGCCCGGCATGGCCATCGCCAAATGGATTGTCAAAATACCGCATCTGATTGTATTCATTTGGGTTGGCAAGCAAGTATCCTACTGCATGGAGAATGGCTGCCGGTTCGGTCCCAACCAGTTTACCGCCGCCGACATGGACCAGTTCCATGCGTTCGGTTGTGTTGCGTAAAATCAGCACCGGGGTTCTTGTTTCTGAAGCTTCCTCCTGAATTCCCCCTGAATCGGTCAATACCAGCCAGGCATTGGTCAGCAACCAGATTAAAAATGGATAGTGGAGCGGATCCGTCAAGACAAAGCGTTCGCGAACCTGGGGCGGCAGCGTCGGTACAATCTGACGAACCGTTGTCTGAACGTGCGGGTTGGCGTGCAGTGGCCAAACCGCAACCAGCGATGGATCCTGGGTCAGCAACTTCGCTACGGCCTGACTGATCTGGGCAATGTTGGTGCCCCAATTTTCACGCCGATGGGCCGTGATCAAGAGGAGTTTTCGATGGTCAAGCTGGGCAGCCAGAAGTTGTAATGCCCCTGGAAGCAATCGCCGATGGCCATTGGAATAGCCGCTGACCTGTGGAATCGCCCACCGCACTGCATCCACAATTGTATTTCCAACCCGATGGATTTTTGCTTCGGGGATTCCTTCTGCCAGCAAGTTATGTCGAGCTTGCAGCGTAGGCGCAAAGTTCCAGGTCGCCAGCCGGGCAATCGCCTCACGATTTTTCTCTTCTGGAAATGGTTCATATTCGCGATGTGTTCGCAAGCCAGCTTCAACATGACCAACCGGAATCCGGTGGTAATAAGCCACCAGAGCCGCCGCCCAGGCACTGGTTGTATCACCTTGAACCAGCACGACTTCTGGCTTGAGCCGGCCAAAACATTGATCCAGTGTCTCAATCAATTGCGCGGTCAGATGCCCCAGTCCTTCGCGATGGCGTGGGATTTCCAGTTCGTGGTGAATCGGCATCCCAAAGAACTGATATAACTCTTTGACCCCTTGCTGGTGCTGTCCGGTATGAACCACAATCGGCTCAGACCCGCACTCGGTCAGAGCCCGATAGACCGGGGCCATTTTGATGATCTCTGGGCGGGTGCCCAGGCACAGGACGATTCGTTTTCGATGAATCAGCATCGTTGGTTCAGAAATCAAGTTGGAGTGAAATCAGACACAGAACAGAAGAGAGCGGCTTTGATATTTGGATTGGACGCCAGGAAGTCAAAGGCCCAGAGCACGTAGAAAAATACCTTGTTTGGGCTGCATCATACACCAGGATTGGTCAGTCGTCAGTAGTTGATGAGTCAGTCGGTGATGAGTCAGTTGTCAGTCGTCAGTCGTCAGTCGATAAAACCCAGATTGTTGAATCCATGAAATTCTTGAAAAGAATTGTTCAGAACTGACTCAAATAGAACCAGATAGACCTGGCAGACACTTCAAAATCCCAACACTTGACGACTGACGACTGACGACTGACTCATAAGAAAAAAAGGCCTGCTTCCATTTGGAAGCAGGCTCTCTGAAGTGAGATTTAGGTTTGAGGAACTTTTTAAACTCAGGGCTTAAGGTGGGGCTGACGAAGGGATGAGGGATGAAAAAAACCAGTTCTTCAGCCCGACTTCTTCAGCCCGACTTCTTCAGCCCGATGTCTTCTTACTGGTTGTCCACCTGAGCTTCGATGACGGCCTGAATGCTGGTTGGAACGTTGGACAGGAAATCAAACCCGGTCAGGGCTTCAATGCTGTCAACCGACACGCGATAGGTTCTCCAATCAACACTCCGAATACCGGCATCATTTGGCATATTCACGGCAATCACGCGGGTGGAAGTCGTCACACGCGTAGCATCGTCGGTGCCAGACGGCAGAATCACAATGATTTTCCAGGTCCGGGTTGGAATGACCATACCGTTGACCGGATGCGTTCGCTTGGACCCAGCCGGGCCGCAAATCACATAGATTTCGTTGGCGCCGCTCTGCAATTGATCGCGGGTGTACTGTTCCAGATTATTCCACGGTCCCTGGTTGTTGTCTGATGACTGAACCATCATGTTGGTCATCAAGAACGTCGCACTGTTATTGGCAACGGTATCCGTTCGATCTGCCGAAGGACACATATGACCCCGGTCATAGCTGGTGCCGTCAACGGTGCCAAACGAAGTGCTCGGAACTCGGAACCAACCCGCCGGAAGCGTGGTGTCTTCGCGGAAATCATCCTGGCGAGGTGCGCTTCCACGGTCTGAAATTTCAAGATTCCAGCTTGCCCAGTTCGAGGTCCGGTTATCGCGGTGATAGCTGAGGGCATACTGGGTTTTTGACAACAGATAATTGGTAAAGTTGTTGACATCCGTGGTGGCGTTTGAGGGGTTCCCCAGGGCCAGGTGACGGCTCGCATTGGCTGGCGGTGGTGGGGGTGGGGGGGCGATGCCTGGATTGACGGACAGGGTGTAATTCCCGGTCTGGTTTGGATCATAGGTCGTCGCTGTGATGACGTAGGTACCTGCCGCAGGCAAGGTCAAAACCAGCTTCGCATCACGGTTGCCGCCACCATCATCATCTTCCTGGTG
>DAOQNB010000877.1:0-3101 GCA_035335845.1 Acidobacteriota bacterium
ATTCTTCATTCTTCATTCTTCATTCTTCATTCTCAATTCTTCATTCTTCATTCTCCATATCTTCATTCACAGACCTACTTGCGGAACCAGTCAAACAGGTTGCCACGGGGCTGGACGCGTTGTTGTGGGCGATTTTGAGAAACCTGAAGTGGACGGTCGGCAAGTGTAACGTCAACTTGACGTTCACGACCATCACGCAGCACAGTCAGCGCAATTCGGTCCCCTGGTTTCCGATTACCAATGGTTTTGACCAGCGCGTCAGGGGTTTCAACGGGTTTCCCATCCGCTTTGACAATCACGTCGCCCAGTTGCTCCTGATCCTGCTGGACTCCCAGCAACCCCGCCTGGCTGGCCGGGCTGTTTGGTTGAACGCTGACCACAACGACTCCCTGTTTGGTTGGGACATTAAACTGTTCGGCAATTTTTGGAGTCAGCGGCGCCGTGGTCACACCGAGGTAGCCACGTCGAATTTTCCCTGATGCAATCAGTTCCGGAATGATCTGTTTCGCAGTATCAATCGGCACGGCAAACCCAATCCCAACACTGGAGCCGGTTGGACTGTAGATCGCGGTGTTGATCCCAATAATCTGGCCAAATTTGTTCAGGAGCGGCCCGCCGGAATTGCCAGGGTTAATCGAGGCATCCGTTTGAATCACGTTTTCCATCGTGCGACCATCTTCAGTTTGGAGCGGGCGATTGAGCCCGCTGATGACACCCGTGGTCAGGGTTCGATCTAATCCAAATGGATTTCCAATCGCCAGCACCTTTTGACCGACTTCGAGATTGCCGGATGCCCCAAGTTGCATGACATTTAATTTATTGGCCGGAGCATCAATTTGGATAACCGCAATGTCATTATCTGGATCAGCCCCAACTAGCCGTGCCTTGTAGGTGCTCTTGTCAGACAACGTAACATCGAGGTTGTTGGCATCGCGCACAACGTGATAGTTGGTCAGGATATGTCCTTTATCATCAATAATTGACCCTGACCCGGTACCTTGTTGGGGATAGGCGCCAAAAAAGCTCTGCACATCCACCGTGCTGGTAATGTGAACCACGCCTGGACTGGCCAGCCGGTAGATTTCAACGTTGTTTTGCTCATCTGAGGCAACCGTTGGGCTGGTGATTTCAACCGGGGTGGTCACGGCTGACGCTGCCAGCGTTGGCCGGGTTCGATATTCGATCAGCGCATTTGAAACAACTGTATTGGCAGCCACGGCGAGCAACACAATCAATAAAACCTGTCGGAATGAAAATGTTCGCATACAATTTGGATCTCCTCGACGATGTTAAAAGATTTTGTTTTATTGACGGCCCAGGTACTCACCTGAGTTGTGTTTGGTGCGGAGGTACACCACCAAACCAGGCTCAAGGTTTCGGCCCGGTGGCCGTTTCTTCAGTATTTCCAAAAATCAATTTTTCTTTCATCATTGGTCAAAGCAACTACTGTGCCAATAACTTAAAAAACTGGCTAACGGCGATAACCACTTCGATTTAGAGAATTAAGCAACCCAGCCAGACTTGCGCCCAGATTATCCACCCTTGAGGCTGAGGCAAACTTGTACCGGGTGGGGCGAGATGCCACAGAGGATGACAGAATGACCAGCAGGTATCTGGTCACATGTCATTCTGTTATTGATCAGCCTGTCACTTTTTCAGCGGACTTGCCTTCTGAAACCAGGGTGCGTATGGTTTGAAAACGCGACCACATCCCTCTCAATCATCTTCTTTACTTTGTCAGTCAAGCCTGCAGGTCCAGAACGGATGTTCTTTCTGGCTGACCAGTCTCTTTTGTGGCCCGAATTTATGGATATTCAACATTGGCGAGAACAAATTGATGCAATTGATGATGAATTAGTAAAGCTGATCAACCAGCGTGCGGTGTTTGTCGCCGAAATTGCCCGGTTGAAACAGATGGCACAACTCCCGGTTCATATTCCGGAGCGAGAAGCACAAATTCATGCCCGGATTCGGACAACCAACCCAGGGCCGCTCAGAGCTGACGCCTTGCAACGCATTTTTGAATGTATTATTTGTGAGTCCCGTCAACTTGAGCATCAAATCCTGGAAGAAGCCGACTCAAGTGCCTCTCATCGGTAACACAGGTACGAGTCATATCTAACAAGCTACAGAAACGCTATCTCATTGAATAACAGACACTTGATAACCTATAACTTCAATGTACTTCTGCTGGTCTCAACAGGTGAACGGATATGACGAGCCATCCACATTCCCGAAAAACGCCCCCGATGATCACCGTTTTTGGCGGTGCCCGCTGTTTACCGGAAACACTCGAATACAAACAGGCGCTCCAGTTAGGCCGGAGTCTGGCTGAAGCTGGATATACCGTCTGCACTGGCGGGTATGCTGGAGTGATGGAAGCTATTAGCCGGGGGGCTCACGAAGTTGATGGGCATGTCGTGGGTGTCACCTTGAGCCAGTTGAAAGGCAACCCCAATGCGTTTCTCAAAGAAACCTGGCCAACAGATGATTTTTATGCCCGGTTGCAAAAACTGATTCAATCATCAGTCGCCTATATGGCCCTGCGTGGGGGGATGGGAACGGTAACTGAAATTTCTCTGGTCTGGAATAAATTGTATACTGGGGTTATTCCTCCGCGCCCTTTGATTCTGATTGGTGACTGTTGGCCCCCAATTGTTGAAGCCTTCAAACATAACCTGGTTGTTTCAGATGCTGACGTCAATCTCGTGCAATGTGTCGCGACGGTTGAACAGGCCATGGAAATCCTTGACCAATGGAGCTTTAAGGAAGAATGAAGAATTGAGAATGAAGAATGAAGAATTGAGAATGAAGAATGAAGAATGAAGAATTGAGAATGAAGAATGAAGAATGAAGAATGAAGAATATGCCTGCTTCTACCGGATTGTGTATTGCATCATACCAGTGTTGAAAACAAAGGGTTTACGATTACCTTATTTGGTATAAACTTGAATGCCTGGAGTAGATTTCCAACAACTTACAGAACCCCAAACTGTCCAATCAGTTTTTGGTAGGTCAAAACACAAAATCTGGTAGAAGCAGGAATATGCTTGGTGCTTGGTGCTTGGTGCTTGGTGCTTGGTGCTTGGTGCTTGGTGCTT
>DAOQNB010000878.1:0-3098 GCA_035335845.1 Acidobacteriota bacterium
CGCTGCGCAACACCCAGCTCAAATTGCTCAAAGACCCGCGTCGTCAGCATCCTTTCTACTGGGCCAGTTTTATTCAGTCAGGTGAGTGGAAAAAACTATAATTATCACTCGTGCTTAACTCAATTCATTTGCTGTGGATGAGCCGATTTTCAGTGGTTTGACGCGTTTGCCAGTAATCCTGCTTGTGGAAGATCCGGATTGAAAGATTGTCAGAAAAGTCAGGAGGTCAAGACGTGATACAACCATTCAGATCCGTTGTAGGGTTTGGGGGCACGATCTGGTTTTGCTTACAATTTGGTGTGCCATCGTTGATTTCAGTTCCTTCAGGCTGTCAAAACCAGGAAGCTGGCGTTCCAGCTCCGATCCTTCGAACGTTGACCGGAGGAGAAAAACACATTCACCCACTGGTGCTTAACGCTAATGATTGTGTGCAAGTAATCGTTGACCAGCACGGAATTGATGTGGTGGTGCGGTTGCTTGGGCCGGATGGCGACAAACTCCAGGAAGTGGATAGTCTCAACGGAACAGATGGCCCCGAACCACTGACGGTGATTGTGGCGCAGAGCGGAGCCTTCCGGATTGAAATTGAATCCCTGGAAAAAACAGCCCGCCCCGGAAAGTATGAGTTCAAATTAACGCCGCCACATCCAGCCACTAAACTGGATCGGGCTGAAGTTGATCTCGGTGTGCTCAACGCCAAACTTGAGCAGCTTCAATCTCAGGGGAAAACCGCGCAGGCGCTGGAACTGGCGCAACCGGGGGTTGCCAGAGCTGAACAGGTTTTTGGTTCGAGTGGCCCGTATGTTCTGGCTCGAAGTTTGACGATTTTGGGAGGTCTCCACTTTGCCGCTGGTGAATATGCCCGTGCGGAACCCTGTTTTGAGCGAGCCAGGGTGATTTGCGAGCAGACGTTTGGCGTCACCCATCTGGAAACCGCCGGTTCTCTCAACAATCTGGCGGTGCTTGCGACCGAAAAAGGCAATTTTGAAAAAGCCGAATCACTGTACCGGCAGTCACTGGCAATTTCTGAGCAAGTAGTGGGTCCAGAGCATCCCCAGGTCGCGGCCATCACCCATAATCTGGCTGATGTCCTGGAACACCTGGGGCGGTACTCGCAAGCGGAAATCCTCTATCGCCAGGCGCTGACCATCCGGGAAAAGGTCTTTGGCCCGCACCACCTGGAAACTGCTGCCACCCTGCACGGTCTGGCGGTTCTATATGACAGCACGGGCGAATACCCTCGGGCGGAGGAACTGTATCAGCGGGCACTGGGAATCCGAGAAAAAGCCCTTGGCAGGATCCACCCGCTCACGGTCGCCACCCTCAATAATCTGGCGTTGCTGGCTGACAAAAGTGGAGACCTCACAACTGCCGAACGTCTCTACCAGCAGGTTCTGGCCATCAATGAAGCAAATCTCGGGGAGCATCATCCAGGGGTTGCTGTTATCGTCTATAACCTGGCGGCGCTGTATCGCGATCAGGGCGACTACACAAAAGCAGAACCGCTTTATCAACGTGCCCTGGCCATTTTTGAAAAACGCCTGGGACCTGACCATCCACGTGTGGCTGCCTGTCTTTCTGGTCTGGCGTTGCTGTACCAGTTCAAAGGTGATTTTTCAAAAGCCGAAGAGCTTCAGCAGCGAGCCCTGGCTATCAGAGAGAAGGTATTTGGTACCGACCATCCAGAAATAGCACGAACTCTCAACAATCTGGCCGGATTGTATAGCGCCACCGGTCATCGTGAAAAAGCCCGAATACTCTATCAGCGTTCGCTGTCAATCCGCGAAAGAGTTTTAGGCCCTGACCATCCTGACGTGGCACAAAGTCTCAATAACCTGGCGACGGTATACTGGGATGAGAAACAATATCAGGCCGCCGAGCCGCTCTTTCAGCGTTCGCTGGCTATCCGTGAGAAAGCCCTGGGGCCAATCCACCCGGATGTTGCCGAGAGTCTCAACAATCTGGCTGAGCTGTATTGGATTCAGGGGGACTATGCGAAAGCCGAGGGCTATTCGAGACAGTCGCTGGCCATCCTTGAAAAAACTGTCGGCCCCACCCATCCCAACGTTGCTACCAACCTCAATAACCTGGCTGGACTGTGTCTGGCTGCCGGTCAAACTGAGTTGGCGATTGAGTATCTGACCCGCAGCAATGACCTTGGCGAGCAAGATTTGAGGCGTAATTTAATTTCTGGTTCTCAAAACCAGAAGGTCCGCTATGTAAAGACAACCGCCGCCAGAACGGATCAAACCATTTCGGTGCATGTTCAGCACGCACCGCACCGCGTGAATGCGCTCCGGGCAGCCATAACCATCATTTTTCAACGCAAAGGACGGGCCCTGGACGCCATTGCCACAGCGATTGAAACATTGCGCCGCCAGCAAACGCCTGAGATTCAGAAATTGCTGACTGACTATCATCGCCTGACCAGTCAGATTTCGGTGAAAGCACTTCAGGGACCAGGAAAAATAAAGCTGGACCAGCATCTGGCGATCTTGCGTGAGTTGGAAAACCAGAAAGAACTGCTGGAGGCTGAAATCAGCCGGCAGAGTGCAGCCTTCAGATCCCAATTTGCCCCGATTACATTGGAAGAAATCCAAAAGCACATTCCGCCTGACGCCTGCCTGGTTGAATTTGCAGTGTATCGGCCTTATGACGCCAAAACCGGGAAGTTTAGGGCACCGCGGTATATGGCCTATCTCATTTCGGGTTCTGGTTCTGGTGTGAACCCAGGCCAAACCCATCAATCAAAGCTTCAACAATTGGCGCCCAATCCAAAGGAAAAAAATCAAAGGGACAAAGTTGAAACCCCGGAACCCGTTCAGTGGGTTGATTTAGGTGATGCGGCGCCCATTGAAGCTGCCGTTTCAGTCTTTCGCCAAACAGTCCGCAATCGCCTGAGCGAGAATCGAATCATCGGCTTGAACCAGAGCTCGAAGACGCAATTCCTTCGGGTCAAAGAAGCCGGACGAACTCTGGACCAGCTCATTTTTCAACCAGTTCGAAAGCTATTAGGGAAGACTCGTCGCGTCTTGCTGTCTCCAGACGGAGTGTTGAATCTAATACCGTTTGATGCTCTAGTTGATGAGAAGGGGAGG
>DAOQNB010000879.1:0-3093 GCA_035335845.1 Acidobacteriota bacterium
AGTGTTCTGATTCTATTGAAAACGTCTTTTTGGAATTGCCGATCTTGATGACAAGCCGTTGATTTGGTTGTTGTTCCGATAAGTCATCCAAATCCAGTTTTTTGAGCTTCAACAATTTTGGAACACTACTGAAGAACGGACCATTGGCGAAATTCTCAAAAGCCGGACCAGAGGGAAGCCGGACGCTGGTGTGGTTGCCGTCTTTTTTGAACCGGCAGTCACAAAAGGATCTCGGGTTGCTGGTGATGCTGGATTACATCCTGATGGGTGACCGGTTAAGTTCGTATGTGGCTCACCTGTCACCGGCTGACCGGTCAACAGCCCGAACCATCCTGGAAAATCAGCGCAGCCAGCTTAAACAGCGACTGATAACAATTCTCGAAGAAATTCTCTGTTCCTCTCTCAACCACGCCGTTGGTTCCTCCCCGACCTTCATCGGTGAGTGGTCCAGGAATTCACTCCACCCAGGAACAGGTCGTTTCCAACGACACAGAACTCCAGCCGGTAATTCAGGAACTCCGATCCTGGTTATCAAAACATCCTGGAAAGAAGCTGCGGATTACGTGGGAGGATCTTGACGCATGACCACCGTTCGAGGCCGTAATCTGCCATTTGTGGCTCAAATTCAAGCTCGAGCCCGATCAATTCATACCCAGTTTAAACACGAGCGGGTGATCGGGATCCGATCAATCGAGCCATTGCCCGAACCCAGAATGGAGATGAGTGGTCCGGTTCCAATGTGTCTGGTGCAATGCGATTCAGTCCTGGAGGTCCGGTCCGCCCTGCTTGAGAGTGAAAATTATGACGGCATCACCGTCATTGTGACCAATCTCGATACGGCTGACATTGGTCTTGATGTTGTGGCGCGACTTCCCAAACGACGCTTCTTTGATATCGAACTCTGGCAGGTGGTGAAAGAATATTTTCAGGCGTTTAAAATTGCACCGGGCCTGCTTTCAAAGCGATGGATAGCTGAACTCTTGCTGGATAAAGCCCCAGATGAACAATACCCGGCTGAACCGAGTGGCGTTTTGACCGAAGATCGGGTGTGGTCAGTGATTCTCAAACGGTTTGGATTTCAATCAGGCCGCCCTGATGCACGTGAACTGTTATTATGGACTCTGGACACCGAAGGCGTCGCCCGGTACCGGTCGTTACTCCCTGATCAGCAGAATGATTTCAAAGAATGGCTTTACCAAACTGCCGGGCGTGGGGTCGAAGGTATATTTCATTGTATCAATACCGGATTTGCCCTGGATGCAACTGCCATTGGTTTGGTGCTGAACGCTGCCCAACTTCAGGCAACTGATTTCAAACCGGTAGCTGACCTCTCACAACCAGCACTTCAAACCGCGATTATTCGGCTTGAGCGATTTACTGGAAATCTTCCAATTTTGCCATTGCAATCAACCACCTGGGCCCGAGCTGCCACTGAGGTCATGGCCAAACTAAGTTCGGTTCAAAAACACAGCCTGCAACAGCAAATCCAAAATCGGCTCGATCAAATTCTGAGAGAACTTCAGATTGATTCGTTGGCACATCTGAGCCAGTTTTCAGAGCTTGGGTTTGAGCAATCGCTTGGAATGTATGCCGAAGCACTCAAGCAGGTTCTTCGTGACCGAACCAGCACTCAGTTGGAATCACTGATGTCTGCCGAAGCCTTTCTGAAACGGTATCAGCTTCCACAATCCAGCACCGCTCGATTTGAGCGGGTCCGCATGGCTTCGCGGCTGGCCCGATGGCTGGTGGATCAGCCTGGAGGAAAGCCCAATACCCTGGCTGAGGCGATGGCGGCCTATACCGGGACTTCGTGTTTTGTTGATTGGGCGAGAACGGTGGTTGGGGCAGGGGATCCGCACCCGGAGTTGAGCCGGGCATTAACCTGGTTACTGGAAGTCGTGACTGAGATTCGCGAGCAGGAAAACCAGACCTTTGCTCGATTCCTGGTTGATTGGACTGAAGCCGGGTCACCAGAATGTGGCGTGCTGCTGATTGAACAGCTGCTTTCGCGGGTGGTGGCACCGCTGGCCCAGCACATCCCCGTTTTGTTGATTGTCATGGACGGGATGAGTTTCAGTGTTTTTCGTGAGTTAAGCCAGGACCTGGATAAAACCGGATGGAACCGGGTGGTGCCATCCACTCATCCATATTCGGGCATGGCCTTAGCCGGGTTGCCGACCGTGACTCAAACTTCACGGGCCAGTTTGTTCTGCGGGCAACTTGTTGAGGGTGACAAAGACCTTGAAACCAGAGGGTTTCGCGATCACCCGGATTTAAAGAAAAACTCACGCGTCCAATTGCCACCAAAGTTGTTGCACAAAGCCGATCTGGATTTGGATTTCCGAGAACTGATTATAAATCCAAAACAAAAAATTATCGGCGTCGTGGTCAATGTGATTGATGATTTGCTTTCAAGTGGCAGCCAGTTATTTTTCCCCTGGGCATTGCACCGCATTCCGGTTTTGGAGCAACTCCTGGCTGCGGCACAGGATGGCGAGCGGGTTGTTATCTTGACCTCAGACCACGGGCATGTTTTGGAAGCTGGTACCAAACTTCAGCCCTCTGACCCCGGCCAGCGGTTCCGACATCCGACCCTTCCAGTCAAACCAGGTGAGTTTCTGATTTCTGGTTCCCGAGTCATCGGTCCTGGTGCCGGGAAGATGATCGTTGCCTGGAGTGAAAAACTCCGTTACACCAAAAAACAGCCAGGGTACCACGGCGGCATTTCTCCACAGGAATGTATTGTCCCGGTAGAGGTTCTTATCAGGGGAACTCGCTCAGTCAAAGGGTTTGAGCCATCAGCCGTATTGTTTCCAGATTGGTGGTAACCGTTATGGAGTACGTGACTATCCAGCACGATTCGGACTTCTCCCATTTTATGTCAAAGGTCAATAATCCCAAATGCTCCACCAGTAAGTTTTTGGCGTTGATGAACCAGAAAACGTAGGTAAGGGCATAAATGAAAAATTTACTGTGGTGAAGGGCCTCCAAAAATTGACAAACCAAGCCCAGTGGATTAATCTGGAAAAATTAAGAATGAATAAGGAAAATGATAATTTACTCAGATAGGGCTTGGCCCAAACCAAAAAAATC
>DAOQNB010000880.1:0-3090 GCA_035335845.1 Acidobacteriota bacterium
GCCCCAGCACGGCGGACCCTCACAATTCTTCATTCTTCATTCTTCATTCTCAATTCTTCATTCACTATCGGACGTCCGGCAGGACAAACGGCCCCAGATGTGAACCGGGGTTGTTGAGCGTCGTCCGCAACGCAAGTTCAAGTGCGGAACGGGTATCTTCAGGTGCGATCACCGCATCGGCAAACCCACGAGCGGCAGCAAACTTGGCATCTAACTGCTCTTCATACGTGGCCCGTACTTTCTCCATTTCAGCTTTCAATGCCTCGTCGGGCTCCTTCCCTTCCTTCTTGATTTTGTCCAGTTGAGCTGAAAAGAGCGCCATCACAGCAGAATCTCCCTCCATCACCCCCATTCGACCAGTTGGCCACGAGAAAATAAAATCCGGATCAAATCCCTGGCCCGCCATGGCGTAATACCCGGCGCCGGAAGCATGGTTGACCGTGAGTACCAGCCGTGGAACAGTTGCGGTGGCCATGGCTTCGACAAAATGCGCGCCAGCCCGGATAATCCCTGACTGCTCGGCATCCGTTCCGACCATAAATCCTGATACATCCTGGACAAATAACAAAGGGGTCCGATGGCGATTGCAGGTTTCAATGAAATAGGCGATTTTTTCAGCACTTTCGCGATAGATAATGCCGCCAAAGCGAGGTGGTTTGCCTTTGGCACCTTTAATCAACCCGCGCTGGTTGGTGATTAACCCAACCGGCAGCCCTCGCAGTCGAACGTGGGCACAAATCACCTCTTTGGCAAAATCAGCCTGAAATTCCTCAAAACTATCGGCATCCACCAGGCAATCAAGCACTTCACGAATGTCATAAGGCAGCTTATGGTCATTTGGAATAATTTGATAGAGATCGGCTTCAGCGCGTTTTGGTGACCGTGATTCAACCAGTGTGACATCTGAAGCGGGCCGGGGTGGCAATTCCAGAACCAGCTTGCGCAGGCGTTCGAGGCAGGCTTCGTCGTTTGGCTCGCGATAATGAGCCACACCTGAAATTTCATTATGCATGCGTGCTCCGCCAAGGGTTTCGGCATCCACCACCTGCCCGGTCGCGCCCTTGACCAGATTCGGGCCGCCAAGCCCCATAAAGCTAGTGCCTTCAACCATCACAATCACGTCGGAAAGGGCCGGCAAATAGGCCCCGCCGGCGACACACTGCCCCATCACCGCAGCCAGTTGGGGAACTTTCAAATGGCGCCGCATAATTGAGTTATAGTGGAAAATGCGTGCCGCACCATACTGACCAGGGAAAACCCCACCCTGATACGGTAGGTTTACCCCAGCCGAATCAACCAGATAAATAATTGGTACCCGTGAGCGCATGGCAATTTCCTGCGCCCGGAGCATCTTGGTAATTGTTTCCGGCCACCAGGCGCCAGCCTTGACCGTGGCATCATTGGCAACCACGACCACTTCGCGGCCACAACACCAGCCAATCCCGGTGATGACACCGACACCTGGTGCCTGCCCATCATACTGATCATAGGCCATCAACAACCCGATTTCCTGAAAGTAGGTATTCGGGTCAAGCAGTCTGGTTACCCGTTCGCGGGCTGTAAGTTTGCCCTGGCTGTGTTGTTGTTCGATTTTTTTGGGACCTCCGCCGAGTCGAAGTCTGGCTTCGAGGGTACGGAGGTCATCAGTTAATTTCTGAAAATGAGTGCGTTGGTCGGTATTTTCTGAAGAAGACATATAAATTTTGGCTTTCAGGGTTGGATTCCAGCTTGGGGATGAAGATGTCGGGCCGAAGACTTCGGGCTGAAGACTTCGGGCTCCGGGCCCGGGCCCGAAGATTTTTCAACCCGCCGGGTACTTACTCATACCGAAGTGCTTCAGACGGGTCAAGGCGAGCAGCACGCATCGCGGGCCAAAGCCCAAATAAAATTCCTACGGCAACTGAAATTCCAAACCCAATGATCACTGACCAGAGTGGTACCACGGAGGGCACTGTCGGCATAAAGGTATTGAGACTGAGGCTGATGGCAAATCCAATCAGAATTCCAATCCCGCCACCAGTCACCGTGAGTGAAACCGCTTCGATCAAAAACTGGGATAAAATATCAAGTTTGCGAGCCCCAATTGCCCGGCGAACTCCGATTTCACGGGTGCGCTCAGTGACCGAAACCAGCATGATGTTCATCACGCCAACGCCTCCGACCAGAAGCCCGGCACCGGAAATCGGCACCACAATCAGCCCCAAAATCGTGGTGATGTTGTCAAAAGTTGAGAAAATAGCATCTGGCGTGTTGAGACCGAAATTGTCAGGCTGATCATATCGAACGGCTCGCCGCCGCCGCATCAACTCTGTAATTTCATCCCGCATCTGGTCCAGTTTGCCATCCTGGGCACAGGCAATGATGGTAATGCCACGGTCGTTCAAAATATCAGCATAGCGTTTGGCCAAACTATCATAAGGAATCAAAACCTGCCGGTCTTCAGCCGTATCGCCAAAAATGCCGGTTGGACCTTTTTCAACCACCCCAATCACTCGATAGAGTTGCCCTTCGACCTCAATTTCCTTTTCCAGTGGTGATTCATCCGCAAATAAAGTGTCCGCAATCGCAGGCCCAATCACAACCACATTGAGCTTGTGCTCGACTTCCTGTGACGTAAAAAACCGTCCGCTGCGCAGATCAGTCCGGCGCACAGTAGGGTAGTTTGCCCAAACCCCAAAAATGATTGGGCGGACGGCTTCACGTCCCTGGTACTTCACGTTGAGTTGAGTCGCACTCGGTCCAAAGCTTCCAACAACCAGTTGTGGACTGGCCGCCTGGACAGCCGGAAGCTCATTGATCGCAACGGCATCTTCCAGGACCAGCGGTTTACGCTGACGTTCCTCAGGTGATGGTCGGCTAAAACGAGGACCAATGTTGGTGTATTTGCTCACATAGATCACATTGGGGCCAGTTTGTTCAGCCAGTTCCTGTGTTCGTACACGCAACCCCGTCAGCACCGAAGACACCGCAATCACGGTTGCCGTTCCAACAACAACCCCCAACACGGTCAGAAGTGACCGTAATTTGTTTGAGAAAATCGTCGAAATGGCCAGAATCAGGTTTTCGAGAAGTGCGTGCATAGGTAAGGAA
>DAOQNB010000881.1:0-3090 GCA_035335845.1 Acidobacteriota bacterium
AACCAAGAACCAAGAACCAAGAACCAAGAACCAGGAACCAGGAACCAAGAACCAACCACTGTCTTCATTCCTAAAGGGCAAAGTGCAAAAAGACATCGTCAAACGGTTCATCGTGCAAGCCAGAAGCGGCCCGGATTTCAGCCGGCGTCCCCAGTTGCACCAGTTCACCTTTCTTGATGATGGCAATTCGCTGACACACACGCTCGACAAATCCCATAATGTGCGAAGAGAGGACGACGGTTATCCCTTCCTGGGTGAGCGCTTCGATTTTGAGCCGGAGCCGGCGCATGCTCTCGGCATCCAGCCCGTTGAGTGGTTCATCGAGCAAAATCAGTGGTGGTCTTCCAAGCAGGGCGGCAATGATGCCGATTTTTTTGCGCATCCCGTGCGAGTATTCTTCAATCAGAACGTGCTGTTTGGCCATCATCCCAAAGTAGTCAAGTCCTTCGTCAATTTCAGCTTCGGTCGCTTTGTCTTTGAGACCAGCGACGAATTCCAGAAATTCACGTCCCGTCAATCGCTCGTACAGGCGGAGTTCTTCCGGAAGATATCCGATCAGGCGTTTGGCTTCATAGGACTGACGGAAAATCGTGTTTTTGCGGCCACACACCAGCACTTCACCGCTCTCAATCGGAATCACTCCCAAAATAGATTTGAGGAGGGTTGATTTCCCGGCGCCATTCGCCCCAAGCAGCCCGAAAATGCCATTTTCAACCGTAAATGACACATTCTGAACGGCTTTTAGCTCTCCGTAACATTTGGTCACAGCTCGAATTTCAAGTGCTGCCGATGTCGTCGTCAATGCTCGACCTCCGTAAAGAAAACTCTGGTTTTTACCCGTTCGCGCAGGTTGTGCATTAAATACAAATACATATAGACCCACAAGGGCCAGCCGACCCAGTAAAAAATAAAGAGGCCCGCGATGATCGAAGCCGCCACACCGCACAAAATCAAACTGATGAGCGGACGGGCGGCGACTTCAAAGAGGAGAATTCCAACCAGCGATGCCGTGGTATAGCACACAACGGCGGCTTTCAGGAGAAGCACCAGGGTTGCAAGCAGACTGGTTGCCGGATACCCAACCACCGCCAGGCAGGCCAGTCCAAAAGCAGCGAATCCGAACAATCGCGACAAAACCAGCTTTGATTCAGCAAGGTGTTCCGGTGACAGGCCAATGGATTTTTCAATCCAGAAGTAAGAAAGCTGGTATTTCAGGAGCAACGGCGCCAGCGCAATCAGGCTGAAGGCCGAAAACATCACCCCGAGCAGAAAAACCCATTCAAAGATGTCCTCTGAAATCAGCCTTCGACCAATCAGGGACAATGCCCCAAACTGAAACAGAATGGCAAAGGCTGGCGACATAAGGACCGCTGGTGAAAATCCACGCCGGCACAGGGCAAGGTCACGCAGAATCTGTGCCCGAACTGGTGGCTCCTGGCGGCGCAGCAATCGTTCCACTATCCAATTGAACAGCGGACGCCGGATTTCGGAGAATTCTTGCGCCATTCCACGATCATCCATCCGCCAGTGGGTAAACATCCGGCGAGCACATTCAAGTACCAGCACACCAGCCGCAAGTGGCAGGCCAATTTCATATCCAAACTGCCTACCTGATCCAGGATGCAGCATTCCGGTAAGGACTGATTCAAGCGCGCCAGCCGCCGGCACCAATGGAAAAAGAAACACCAGAAACACTTTCGACCACGACACCAGAGCGGTTGCCGTCAGTATCCCGGCCAGCAACCCGATCAGCTTGCGCGGCGTGCACCACCTGACATGCACCAGAAGCAAAACGCTCGCAATCTGGAGTGCGGTCAGGTAGATCCAGCCAGCCAGCAAGGGTGGCCCCAATTCAGCGAGCGTGGCGAGGCCCGCCGTCGGCACCGGTCGCAGGACGACACACAGTCCAGCCACAATGAGTAGCGACGGCCCATTTTTGAGAAATCGAGTGACAACCGTCAGGGCAAACCGGGCCGGAGTCGTAACGCCAAGCCCGTCCAGATATGAATCTGCCGTTCGGGTGGCATACACATCCTGCAACGTCGAGGAAAATGAAAAAACAACTAACAACACCATCAGGCCGACCGTCACCACCAGCCCATCTCCAAATTGATACCGCTGACTGTGTGTGGCGAGAAACTTTTGGAGCATTTCAAGATACGGCGTGAGCATCATCCAGAATCCACCCAGAATGATGCCTCCGAGCCAGATCGTGGTGTACAAGTTGGACGTGAGCCACCGCCGAAAGACAATGCTCTTAAATCGAAGCAACCACAAGAATTGCCCGGTCGAAGTTTTGGGTGAGTGGAAAGCCATGTGTGGGTCAAAATTAAGAAGCTCAAAATGATGGGCTGACAAAATGCCAGAAAGGCTGGTGGTTTCGCAACTGTCGGTTGTGAAAAGCCCTGTGCCGCAAAAAATAACGGCGAGCTGGCTTTCTGAAAGAATAATTGCCATTAATATGAGATTATTCGAAAAAAATTCTTGACAAAAGCTAAATTTCCGATAAATATATTGCAAATAATGGTAGTTCTCGGGAAGAATTACCCTTCAGTAACTGTACTTTCTACCGGCTCACAACTCGCTCTTTTTTATGGATGAACACGACCGTCAACTTTTAAAACTGGTGCAGACCAACAGCAAACTCTCCTATGCCGAGCTTGGCGAAGGGGTAGGACTTTCAATTTCAGCCGTCAACGAACGGCTCAAAAAGCTGCAGGCTCAGGGACTGATCCGAGACTATGTGGCCCGGCTGAACCCGGCGGGGTTAGGGTTGGACCTTCTGGCGTTTGTCGCCGTCGTACTGTCAGAGCCAGTGCACGAACCTGGTTTTCTGGAACGCATGGCTGCCGTGCCTGAAATCCAGGAATGCCACCATGTGACGGGTGACTTCTCCTATCTGCTCAAAGTTCGGGTAAAAAACACTTCGGCGCTGGAAAAGTTACTCAAAGAACAGCTCAAGACCATCCCAGGATTGGTTCGAACCTACACCACGATTGTGCTTTCCACCGCCAAGGAAACCACCGCCTTGCCGATTGAATGAAGAATGAAGAATGAAGAATGAAGAATGAAGAATGAAGAATGAAGAAT
>DAOQNB010000882.1:0-3089 GCA_035335845.1 Acidobacteriota bacterium
CCCATTCTACCCTCGAAATCTTACCCGGCGACGACGGAGGCTTTATGGCCAAAACACGGGGTCAGCCAGTGGTTGTATTGCGGCAATTCACCATGCACCATTTTGTTATAGAGTTTGGTCAGTTTCTCAGTGATCGGGCCAATTTTGCCATTTCCAACTGGACGGTGGTCAATCGTTGCAATGGCTGCGATTTGAGCACCCGTACCGCAGAAAAAGGCTTCATCAGCGACATAGAGTTCAGACCGATCCATTGGACGAAAACGGGTTTCAATCCCGAGTTGCTCCTGGGCCAGCCGCATGATGGTGTTGCGAGTGATGCCTTCCAGAATGTTGGAATACACGGGTGGTGAAATCAGCCGGCCATCACGCACAATAAAGAAATTCATGGCTGATCCTTCGGCAACCTGGCCGTTTTCATTCAGGACTATCGCTTCGTCAAATCCATTGTCGCGGGCTTCGGTTGCGGTCAAAGCAGAATTGACGTACGACCCACAGATTTTGCCACGCGCCGGAATGGCGTTATCTTCCACTCGTCGCCACGAAGACACACACACATTGAGTGGGCGGGTCGTGTCAACATAATCTCCCATCGGCACCGCAAACATGGTCAGGTCAGCGCCCGGAGATAGTTTGGTACCAATCTGGCAGACATTTTTATATGCCAGTGGTCGAATATAAATATCAGAGCTAAAACCATTTCGCTTGACCAGCTCAATGGCAATATGACAGAGCTGATCTGCCGTGTATGGCATTTCGACTTTGATGATTTTTGCGTTCTGCATCAGTCGTATAAAGTGATCTGCCAGCCGGAACAGATAAATCTCTTCATGATCAGCGTTGTAATAACCGCGGATTCCTTCGAACACCCCTGTTCCATAATTAAACGCGTGGGTCATGACACTGATCTTGGCGTCTGCCAGCGGAACGAAATTTCCCTCAAAGTATGCAATTCCTTCTAATGCCATAAGAACATCCCCTTTCAATAATAAAAGTGCGGTTTCGTACCACCTGGAGAATGAAGAATGAAGAATTGAGAATGAAGAAAAAATTCAAAAGTCGAGGAAAAGAAAGGAGAAAGAAGTTTGAATGACCAGAGTTAAGGAAAATCAGCTACCTTTCTTCATTCTTCATTCTTCATTCTTCATTCTTCATTCTTCATTCTTCATCCTTCATTCTTCATCCTTCATCCTTCACTCTCTTAGACCAGTGGCACAGTGTGTGTTCGAAATCGAACCGGTGTCCGTTCGCTGCTGCGAGCGACCAGTTCCTGAGCGGTGCGTCCAATGATACTCAGTCCAGTTTCAATCTGATCAAGACTGACATTTCCATAACTCAACCGAAGTGTGTTTTTGGCCGGGTTCTCGACGTAAAACAAGTGACCTCGACTAAACACAACCCCTTTTTGCCGTGAATGATACAGTAATTCTGTTGCGTCAACAGTTTCCGGTAATGTTACCCACAAAAATAATCCGCCATTGGGGCAGGTCCAGGTTGTCCCCGTTGGAAATTCCCGGTCCAGAATCTGAACTGCCCGATCCCGTCGTTCGCGATATAGAGGCCGAACCCGCTCCAGGTGAGCCTGATATTGCCCACGCTGGCAAAATTCCCACAGTGCTGCCTGCAACAGAGTTGAGCTGGAAATATCGCTGTTTTGCTTGAGTGCCGTCAGGCGGCTGACGACGGGTTTAGCTGCGGCGCACCATCCAAGCCGAAGGCCAGGGAGCAAGCTCTTAGAAAAAGTATTGACATAAATCACATGGTCACCCGCATCCTGCGTCTTGAGAATTGGCATTCCAGCACCGTCAAAGCTTAAACAAGAACCATAATCATCTTCGACAATCGGAATCCCATGATCCCAGGCCAAATTGAGCAGATGGTGGCGACGTTCCAGACTCAACGTCACTCCGGTTGGGTTTTGGAAACTGGGCACGGTGTAAATCAATTTTGGCCGCTTGAATTCAATCACCTTTTCGATGGCTTCAGTTCGGATGCCATGCTCATCAACTGGTATTCCAATCAAATGGGCTCCAGCCAGTGTAAATGCGTTTACAGCACCAGGATACGTCGGGTTTTCAACAACAACGGTATCACCCGGTGAAAGAAATGCCCGGGCAATTAGATCGAGTGCCTGTTGTGACCCATTGGTGATGAGAATCTGGTCAGGTGAAACTGAAATGCCCTGATCTTTCATTTCACGAGCTAAAAACTCCCGGAGCAGGTCAAACCCCTGGGCTGGACCGTAGGCCAGAACGCTGTTTCCAAGCTGATCAATCACCGTATTAAGTGAGCGTTGAAATTCCTGGGCCGGAAACGAACCGCTGTCAGGAAAGGAACCAGAAAAAGAAATCACATCCTGCAACATACTGACCTGATACAAATCCAGCAGCGAATCAATCACCGGGCTTTCAATATGATCGGCAAAGATTCCTTCCCAGGTCATCGGTGGAATAGTCTGAGTTACTTGCCCGACAGTGGCCACCGCTGTATTGGTGACCAGACGTCGAGCCACAAACGTTCCACGTCCGACGTGTGATTCCAAATAGCCATCATCCACCAGTTCATCATACGCCATTGTCACAGTGCCTCGATTGACACCCAACTGGTGGGCTAAATCGCGGGTTGCTGGCAACCGGGCACCGATGGGGAGCACTCCTTGCTGAATCTGATCGGCAATGGCTTGCTTGATTTGCAAATACACTGGCGTTTTTTCGTCAAATTCAACTTCGAGTTTCATTGAAAACTCCCAAAGCCGGAGGTACTCCAACCAGATGGATCCAGCGGGGCAAATATCAGTACACTGGAACCAGGTCGGTGCAGCTTTTCTATCTTGTTTTGTGTTTTTGTCGAGCAGTTGAAGAGTGGAAGAATTGGACTAATCCAAGCCAGCCAATACTAAAGAAAAAAGCCAGCCAATGCAAGAAAAACTTGCATTGGACTGGCTTTTATTTTGATTTTTTCTCAAATGGACTCCTCCATTGGCTAAAATCAGGCGCATCTAACCTTTATTCAACCAGTCCAATTTGCTGGATTGGACTGGCAGATGCCGTGGAGGCTGGTTCCTGGTTCCTGGTTCTTGGTTCTTGGTTCTT
>DAOQNB010000883.1:0-3083 GCA_035335845.1 Acidobacteriota bacterium
CATCGCCTGGTGATTCCCCTTCAATCACAGTGACTGCTGGTGCTTGGTGCTTGGTGCCTGGCACTACAGCAAGGGTTTGGGTTGAAATTCTGATTCTGAGCCCAGAGAACTGGGCAGGAAAAATTAGGGATAACCGTGGACCCATGGTTTTGAAGACTCGGCCTGGACAACGAACCTCCATTTGCTTCGCAAGTTAAAACTCGAAATCTCGTTGTCGTGTTAGAAAACTATCGGTTTTCAGATAAATATTTCCTGGGAACGCCGGCATCTTGCCGGCACCAAGCGGTTCAGATCCAATCAGTTGCTGGCAGGATGCTGGCGTTCCCAGGAGAAAATCTTTTTCTGAAGAGCCTATATCTTTTCAAAAAACCAAAAACCAAGAACCAAAAACCAAGAACCAAAAACCAAAAACCAAGAACCAGACACAAAGAACCAGGCACAAGGAGCGAGACCGCACTTGTTTACGCTTTCCGGATATCACATTCAGAAAAAATACTTTGAGAGCGGGCACTCCCTGATTTTTCGGGCTGAGCGAGATTCAGACCAGTTGCCAGTTGTTCTCAAAGTGTTGAAAAACGAGTATCCGACCCTGGAAGAACTGGCGCGGTTTCGACAGGAATATGAGATTCTGAAAGGTCTGGAATCAGAGCGGATTATCCGGGTCTACGCCCTGGAATCGTTTCAGCGCACCCCGGTGATTGTGCTTGAAGACTTTGGCGGCGAGTCATTGCTGGGTCTCTTGCCAGGATTGAATCTGACCATTGACGCCTTTCTCACACTGGCCATTGAACTGGCAAAAGCACTCGGCGAGATCCAGCAGCACCACATCATCCATAAAGACATCAATCCCTCAAATATCATCTATAACCAGTCAACCGGGCAGTTGAAATTGATTGATTTCGGGATTTCAACCGTGCTGACTCGCGAAAATCCGATCCTGCGCAACCCAACTGTGCTCGAAGGAACTCTGGCCTATATCTCACCCGAACAAACCGGGCGGATGAATCGGGCAATTGATTACCGCACTGATTTTTACTCACTTGGAATTACTTTATACGAGATACTCACCGGGCAACTGCCCTTTGTGTCAGATGATGCGATGGAACTTGTGCACTGGCACCTGGCCAAACAACCGCTTCCGCCTGAAGAATTGCGGCCAGATACTCCGGTCATGGTCTCACGCCTGATTTTAAAGTTGATGGCAAAAACCGCTGAAGAGCGCTATCAAAGCGCCCACGGGTTGTTGCTTGATCTGCAACGGTGTCAGGAACTGGTCCAGTCAGGGCAACCGAACGTTGTGTTTCAACCTGGACAGGAAGATTTCTCAGACCGGTTTCAGATTCCCCAAAGACTCTATGGCCGGCAGGCGGAAATCGAACAATTACTGGCGGCCTTTGATCGGGTGAGCCAGGGGCATCGCGAAATGATGCTGGTGGTCGGGTATTCGGGCATTGGGAAATCAGCCCTGGTCCAGGAAATTTATAAACCAATTACCGAGCGCCGGGGCTATTTTGTCGCCGGAAAATTTGATCAACTCCAGCGCAATATTCCCTACACCGCCTTGATCCAGGCGTGTGATTCGCTTATTCACCAGCTTTTAACCGAACCAGAAGAGAAAATTGCCTCCTGGCGAAAGAGCCTGCGCCTGGCACTGGGCGCCAATGGGCAGGTCATTGCCGAAGTCTTGCCAGCGATTGAGTTAATTGTGGGACCACAACCCCCGGTTGAAGCACTGCCCCCGTTTGAATCGCAAAACCGCTTTCATCGGGTGTTTCGCCAGTTTATCAAGGTGTTTGCCCAGACTGAGCACCCGCTGGTGATGTTTGTGGATGATTTACAATGGGCGGATGCCGCCTCACTCAAACTGATCCACTGGCTGGTGACCGAACCCAGGCCCAGTTATTTGTTTGTGATTGGTGCGTATCGCGACAATGAAGTGCATTTGACGCATCCGTTGATTGTGGCGCTCGATGAAATTCTGCGATCCGATGTGGCACTGACTCAGGTCCGGCTCTCGCGGCTGGAATTACCTCACGTTCTGCAGCTTGTGGCCGATACATTGAGTTGTCTGCCATCTGATGCCCGTCCGCTGGCGGAACTGGTACTGGCGAAAACCCAGGGAAATCCGTTCTTTATGAATGAATTTCTCAAGTCGCTGGCGGCTGATGGATTGATCTGGTTTGACTTCCCGACTGGCCGCTGGCTATGGGATGTGGCACAGATTCAAGAATGCAACATCACTGACAATGTGGTTGAACTGATGGCGGGTAAAGTGCAAAAACTTGACCCGCCAACCCAGGAGCTTCTGAAGCTGGCCGCCTGTGTCGGGAATCACTTTGATATTCATACCCTGGCGATTGTTTCCGGCAAAACACCGCACACTACAATTCGCACCTTGCGAACGGCGGTCAGTGAAGGTCTGGTCACACCGCTCGGAGATAGCTATAAATTACTGGAGCTTGACCTTCCGGATCGGCAACAGGGGCTAAGGGCCGAATATAAATTTCTGCATGACCGCATCCAGCAGGCTGTCTATTCACTGATTTCAGGAACCGATAGACAAAATGTTCATTTGTTGATCGGGCGGCAACTGCTCGAACAAACCCCTGAGAGTCGTCGTGAACAGGTGATTTTTGACATTGTCAATCATCTCAATCAGGCCACGTCACGGTTGAATCGTCCGGCTGATCTGCAGCAACTGGCAGAGCTGAATCTGGCCGCGGCTCGAAAAGCCAAGGCTTCAGCAGCATTTGAATTGATGTACACCTATTTGCAGCACGGGCTCAAACTGCTGCCGGGCAACCGATGGGAAAGCGTGTATCACCTCACGCTGGACTTCTATATTGAAATTGCCGAAGCCGCCTTTCTCAATACGGACTTTTCCAGTTTTGATCGCTATGCCCGGACCGCACTTGAGCAGACGCATTCGCTGCTGGATGTGCTGAAAATTTATGAAGTCCAGATCCAGGCGTGCATGGCCCAAAACCAGCAACTCAAGGCAATTGAGACGGCAGTTGGCATCCTCAATCAGCTTGGGGTGAGCTTACCAGAAAAACCGACTGCCAGGCACTTTCGCCGCGAAC
>DAOQNB010000884.1:0-3080 GCA_035335845.1 Acidobacteriota bacterium
GAAGAATGAAGAATGAAGAATGAAGAATGAAGAATGAAGAATGAAGAATGAAGGAAAACTGGGGCCTGGTGCTTGGGACTTATTGCTTTCTAAGCACCAGTCACCTGCTTTTTCTTCAGTCTCAATTCTTCATTCAGGATAGTTTCCCAACGTTCCGCTTCCAATTCGCATCAATGAGATGAACAACCTACACTTTGCCCATTTCAGGTGAAATCATGACTTTTTCAAAGCGCACTCAACATAATTTGCTGAATTCTCTGACCAGCTTGTTGCTTGTCATTGTGATCGGCCTGGGATTTTCCCTGACCACTCTGGCCAGCGACTTTTCACAAGGCAATCAGCAGCCGGTTGAATTTTCGCTTCAAACCATTGATGGGCAACTGGTAACGAGCAATGACCTGCACGGGAAAATCACAGTTATTTTGTTTGGATGCAAAGGATTACCGTTGATGAAAGAGTCCCTGGCTCAGATTCAACGCGTGGCAGACAAACACCCAAAAATCAATGTGTATGTGATCTTGACCAATAGCAATCGCCCCAAAGATGGAACATTTGTTTCGGAGGCAGAGCTTCAAACAGCGATTGGCGCCAGTAATTTGCGGGTTCCAGTTTTGCGAGATCCCAACGGAGACCAGCTCTTTAAGAAACTGGGTCTGCGGGTGCTGCCCAGCCTGATCATTTTAAATCGGCAAGGTGAACTGGCTGCCGCTGCCCGCGAAGGATTTGACCCAACCGTGAATCTGGCTTCGCAACTCACACTCGAAATTGAACGAGCCGAGCAGTGAAACACAATGAACAACGACGAAAATACATAGCGGTTAGTGGTTAGTGGCTGGAAATCAATACGTTCCAAGCACCGATCACTAACCACTAAATGGTTTCTTCATTCTTCATTCTCAATTCTTCATTCCCAATTCTTTACTCTTCATTCTGCCGTTCCTGGTTTGAACTGCGGTGGGCGTTGGTTTGGATATTCTCAACCCCAATCTTTTCAAAGAGTTTACGCTTCACCATCGAGTCATAAATTTTCCACTTGGCACGCATAAATTCGTCGTCATAGGTGCCCGATAGAAAACCAATCGGGATCTCAAACCCTCCCGCTTCGTACTTCCCTCCCCCGTAAAAATTCCCTTGTGTATCTTTTCCCAGAGCCGATTTGAGAAAAGTGTCTGGATTCAGAGTGACTTTTGAAGTGCGCAAACTCCCGATAATCACCTCGCGTTCGCCTTCTTTGGTGATGATGCCGTATACCACTGCGGTATGGATATTTTCCTCAGTCAGCAAAAAATCAGCCGCTTGGGGAATCGCATCCCGATCTTCATAGCGGACATACCCAACACCGGCAATGCTGTAATTATCACGTACAATTCGACTTTCAAGCGCAGCTTTAATCACGTCAATGACTCGCTTGGAACGCTTCACATTTAAAATGGCGCTCAACAGGGATTGATCAACAAAGTTGGAAAGGTAGCCAGCCGCCCAAAAGTCAGCGTCACGGGCCCGAATCATGCCATTGGTTTCGCTTCGGACCGCGTGCATGAGTGCTGTTGCCAACCGGACATGCTGCGGGTTTGATTTTTCAAACGCGATGGGTGAATCCTTGAGATATTCGGTGTAAATGGTGGCCGTGGCCCCAACTTTGCGCAAATCAGTAAATGGGGCCTCGATAATGCCCTGCCGTTCGTGGTGATCAACGATCACGAGTGGTTTGACGCCGGCCTCTTTGAGTTTACCAGTCAGCCCCGTGGTGGTGCCCTGGTTATCGACAAAAACACTGGCCTGGTACTGCCCTAAATCCAGGTTTTCGTCATAGTCCAGCAATTCAATATGGAGTAATTGCACCAGCGCCAGGTTTTCCTGATGGCTGATAAATCCGTCATAGACAATATCAACCGTGATTCCAAATTCAGCCGAGAGCATCTGATGGGCCAGGGCAGAGGCAATCGCGTCCGGATCCGGGAAATTTTGGATTGCCACAATGTGTCGCTCGCCACGATGTTGCGCTAACAGGTCCATCAGTTCTTTCGCCGAAGACATTTTTTCGGGTATCAGGCGTGCCTCACGGGCATCTTTGACTGGCCGCTCACGATCTGGCGTTGAAGATTCATTTCCATTGATTTCAGTCAGTTGGGCTTTTTCCTTTGGCATATGTCACCTGTATTTGGTGAAAATTCAGAGTTTAATTTCTGAAAATCAAGGCAGCCTGATTTACAGATCCTACTTTCTGGTTGGAAAGAGAGACTTTCTTTCTGATCAGAGGATGCTAGAATGCCCGACTTTTATCCCCGCCCCCTGTCAGGACACGTCATCAAGCCTATGGAATTCCTCTCTTCGTTAATTGATCTGATTTTACACTTAAACAAGCACCTGGACGAACTGGTAAGCCAGTATGGATTCTGGACCTATGGCATTTTGTTTCTGATTATTTTTCTGGAAACAGGGCTGGTGGTCACACCATTTTTGCCAGGTGATTCACTCTTATTTGCAGTTGGAGCGCTGGCGGCCTCCAGCCAGGTACTGGATGTGAATTTCCTGTTTGTGCTGCTCAGTGTCGCTGCAATTTTGGGTGATACCGTAAATTATGGAATCGGTCACCAGATTGGTCCCAAAGTGTTTCGCCAGAAAAATTCACGCCTGTTTAACAAAGCTCACCTTGAACGAACCCATCGGTTTTATGAAAAATATGGGGGCAAGACCATTATTATAGCGCGTTTTATCCCGATTATCCGCACCTTTGCCCCATTCGTCGCCGGCATTGGCAGCATGACCTATGGCCGGTTTCTGGTGTACAACGTGGTGGGCGGTCTGATGTGGATTGGCTTATTGCTCTATGCAGGCTATTTCTTTGGGAATGTTCCGTTTGTGAAGAAAAACTTCTCGCTGGTCATCATTGCGATTGTTATTTTGTCAGTATTACCAGCCATTTTTGAAATCTGGATGCAGCGGCGTGGGAGCAAGAATGAAAAATGAAAAAACCATTTAGTGTGGTTGGTACCTGGTACCTGGTACCTGGTGCTTAGTACTTAGTGCTTTGAAACCAATACTTTCAAAGAACCAAGAATCAGTTTTTCTTCATTCTT
>DAOQNB010000885.1:0-3079 GCA_035335845.1 Acidobacteriota bacterium
GGTAATCCAGGTGGTGTGAAAAGCGTGGTATTTCATAAATTCACTTTTCCCGACCAGCCCCATAATCGGATACGTGACCAGTTGTACCTGCCAGATGATGCCTGTCATCAAGAGTGTCGCTGCGAAGTTAAGAAGAATCAATAGTTTACTGTTCATAAAGAGTTGAAAGTAACGGTATCGTCCGAACGAAAAAAAAAGAGAATGAACCCTGGCGGGCAAAATTGTCGCTGAATTGGAACGAAAAATTTGTTATAACTTTTCCAGGTGTTGATTGGATAGTGCAACTGATCTTTGCTATTGTGTTGACCAGTTCAGGCCAACTCCTCCCCGCACGCACATCCAGTTCTCACTCAAAAATCTGGCAATTTCTTCACATTTTCTATGTACTGCCAGGTAGCTGGCTTTTCTGGCTATTACCTCCAAGATTCATCCTATGTTAACCCATTTGTTGCAATCGCTCCGGATCCCAGTGGTGTATCTCGACCCAACCTTGAAAATTGGTTGGGCCAATCAGCAGTTTGTGGAATGGGCTCGATCCAGGGATGCAAACCTTGAAGGCCAACCGTTGAGTGACGTGCTTGATCCAGTGATTTTTGCCCAACTGGTTCAGCATTTGCGCGGTGGGTTAGGTGGTGAGACCATTTCCTTTAAAGACTATGTCCCTCGAAATCACAGAGTTGAGCAGGTGACCGGAACCGTAACGCCTGACATTGACGCACCTGGTGTCGTTCAAGGATTGAGTCTGGTTCTCGAATCAACTTTTTCCAAACCCGAACCGCATCTGTTTTTGAACTATGTGGGGCAGATCTTTGAATTGACCCAGGATCCGGTGTGCCTGATTGATCCAGTTGATCAATTCCGGTTTGTATATGTCAACAGCGCGGCTTGTCGGCATTTTGGACTTGCTGAACCGGATCTGTTGAAAAAAACAATTCCAGATTTTGACCCTACTTTTTCTTTGGATAAATGCCAGTTCAAGTTTGAATCTCTCACTGGAAATGAACTGACGATTTTGGAAACCACCCATGTCAATGCCCAGGGAAAGCCAATTCCAGTCGAAGTCTCGTGCAGTTTGATTGAACTGGATGGCAAGCCGTTTAGTTTTTCGGTTATTCGGGACCTCACCACCCGGATCAAAGCTGAAGAGGCCATTCGGCAGAATGAAAAGATCTTTCGCGAACTGGTTGAAAACCTGCCGGTGGGTGCCGTTTATATCAAAGGCAATGAAATCTGGTTGAATCGAGCGGCAGAACAGTTGACCGGATACGCGGTTTCGGAAATCGGAACTCTCAAAAACTGGTTTGAAAAACTCTATCCAGGCCGTTCACAGGAAGTTGAAGACCTCTATCTGACGGATCGAACAAGTCAATCCCGCAAGCCAGTGATCGTTCCGCTCCGCCGCAAAGATGGCCAGATCAAACATATCGAATTTTCAGGTGTCAGCCTGGGAGACGATGAGCTTTGGCTGCTCTATGACGTAAGCGAGCAACTGGCTACCTCCCAGGCACTGGTTGACCAAAATCAATTGTTACAAACCTTATTTGATCATTTGCCAGTTATGGCCGCGACGTTTGATGCCAGCGGGATATATCAAAACGCCAACCGATTGATTGAAGAAACGCTTGGCTGTCGCCTGAACGGGTTATCGGTCAAGGAAATTATTGAGGCGCTCATTGAAGACCCGGAAACCAGACTCAAAGCGGCAGAGTTTGTGGCCCGAGGGACAACCGAGTGGGAATATTTCCCAATTAAGACTCGGAATGGCATCAAGCTGGATACGGAATGGAAAATCTCAAGGCTCCCCAACGGTCTGAATATGGGGATTGGCCGGGATGTGACCGAGCAATATCAAGCCCTTAATCAGCAAAAACAACTTGAAGAACAAATGTGGCAGGCTCAAAAGCTGGAAACGATTGGTGTGCTGGCTGGTGGCATCGCTCACGATTTTAACAATCTGTTAACCGCGATGCTGGGCAACGTAGGATTGGCACTGCGCATAATCCCTCCAGATTCGCCTGCCGTCAGGAAAATGAAGGAAGTTGAACTGGCGATTCAACGGGCGGCTGATTTAACCCGCCAGTTACTTGCCTATGCCGGAAAAGGAAAGTATGTCGTCGAACCAATTGACCTTTCGGGATTGATCACCAAAATGGCGCATTTGTTTCAGACGATTGTTTCTAAAAAAGCCTATTTTTCACTGAATCTGGTTACGGATTTGCCGCCGATTCAGGCAGATGCCTCACAAATCCAACAAGTTATCATCAATTTATTGACCAATGCTTCAGAGGCGCTCGAAGAAAAGGAAGGCGAAATTCAGCTCAGTACCGGTCTGTGTACCTTGACCGATCAGGAAATCAAGTCGTTGTTCTTTTATGGGAATTTGCGGACTGGGGAATATCTCTTTCTCCAGGTCAAAGACTCAGGGGTGGGGATTCCCCCAGACCAGGTTCAAAGTATTTTCGATCCGTTTTTTTCAACGAAATTTACTGGGCGCGGTCTGGGGTTGGCCGCAGTACTGGGAATTGTGCGCAGTCACAATGGCGGGATTCAGGTGTATAGCCAGCCGGGCGAGGGAACCGAAGTGACGATCTATTTTCCAAAATATGAGATTGCTTTCGAGACGATTCGTTCGAGCAAAACCCCCACCTTTGATTGGCAAAGTTCCGGAACGATCCTTGTGATTGACGATGAAGCTGAGGTTCGCATGTTGCTCCAGGATGTACTTGAGGAACTGGGGTTTGATGTCCTGCTGGCACAAAATGGCATGGAAGGACTGACTATGTTTGAGCAAAATCAGCAAGACCTGAGACTGGTGTTTGTTGATTACTCGATGCCAAGATTGGGTGGAAATGAGTTTGTTGCCGAATCGAAAAAGCTTTCCAAAACGGTTCCCGTCGTTCTGATGAGCGGCTATGGCGAAGCCGAAATGTCAAAACATCTGGACGCTGCCTCTGATGTGTATTTGTTGGAAAAACCCTTTTCTGTCAACCGCTTAACCGGGTTTCTCCGCAAAGTGCTCAAGGCGTGAGTGAAGAATGAAGAATTGAGAATGAAGAATGAAGAATGAAGAATTGAGAAT
>DAOQNB010000886.1:0-3072 GCA_035335845.1 Acidobacteriota bacterium
AAGAACCAAGAACCAAGAACCAAGAACCAAGAACCAAGAACCAAGAACCAGGCACTAGCCACTTTCTTCATTCATGGCTTTAGAGCAGGCAGGTTGACATATCAACCGTCACCGGCGAAGCATTCCAGATTTCTTCAGCATACTGCCGGATGGTGCGGTCACTGGAGAATTTGCCGACATTGGCCACGTTCAAAATCGAACGCCGGGTCCATTCTTCCTGATCGCGGTAGACTTCAGACACCCGGTCCTGGCATTCAATATAGGCCGCATAATCGGCCAGCAGCATATATTGGTCGCCCGAATACAGCAGGGAATGGATGATTGGGTCAAACAGATCACGGTGGAGCGGGCTGAAGTACCCGTTCTGGATCATATCCAGTACCTGTTTGAGTTCAGTATTCTGATTGTAGTAGTCCTTTGGGTTATAGGTTTTTCGGAGTTCCCGGACTTCATCTGCCTTGAGCCCAAAGATGAACATGTTGTCTTCGCCGATTTCTTCGAGCATTTCGATGTTGGCACCATCGAGTGTACCGATGGTGAGGGCGCCATTGAGGGCAAATTTCATGTTGCCAGTGCCTGAAGCTTCGGTTCCGGCAGTTGAAATTTGTTCGGAAAGATCGGTTCCGGGAATGATTCGTTCTGCCAGCGAGACGCGGTAATTTGGCAAAAAGACCACTTTGAGCAATCCACGAACGGCTGGATCCTGATTGACGACGTCACCGACTGCATGGATCAGTTTGATAATCAGCTTGGCCATGACATACCCCGGTGCCGCTTTGCCACCGAAGATCACCGTTCGAGGCACATAATCCACATTGCGGTTTTCACGAATCCGATTGTACGCCGTAATGACGTGTAACACATTGAGTAACTGGCGTTTGTATTCGTGGAGCCGCTTGACCTGGGTGTCAAAAATCGAGTCCAGGCTGGTATCGCCCTTGATAAGCCCGGCCAGTCGTTTTTTGTTGTGGCGTTTGACGGCCTGCCATTGCTTGCGAAATTCAGCATCTTCAGCAAACGGGATCAGTTTTTTCAAATGATCGAGGTTGGTGGTCCATTCGTCGCCAATGGCGTCGTTGATGAGGGCTGACAGCTTCATATTGCACATCTTGAGCCAGCGACGCTGGGTAATGCCATTGGTTTTGTTGTTAAATTTCTCGGGAAACATCTGGTAGAAATCCTTAAAGAGGTCATTTTTGAGGATTTCAGTGTGCAGGGCGGCGACGCCGTTGGTGCTGTGGCTGCCGACAATTGCCAGATAGGCCATCCGAACGTGTTTTTCACCGCCAGGTTGAGATGGTTCTTCGATAAGTGACATGCGGGCGCACAGGTTATCGTCATTGGGATGGAGTGCCCGAACTTGCTGCAAAAATTGATGGTTGACTTCATAAATGATTTGCAGGTGGCGGGGCAGGACTTTTCCAAGCAAGCTTACCGGCCATTTTTCCAATGCTTCGGGCATTACCGTGTGGTTAGTGTAGCCAAACACCTGTGTGGTCATTTTCCAGGCTTTGTCCCATTCCAGATGTTCCTGATCCAGCAAAATTCGCATAAATTCGGCAATTGCAATTGCCGGATGGGTGTCATTGAGCTGAATCGCAATTTTTTCAGGTACCTGGTCAAACGTGGTATGGGCTTTTTTATACCGCCGCATGATGTCTTGCAGCGTGGCCGAAACGAAGAAGTACTCCTGTTTGAGCCGCAGTTCTTTTCCAGAAACCCGGTTGTCATTGGGATAGAGCACTTTAGAGATGGTTTCAGAGTCGTTTTTGGCTTCAACCGCACCGATGTAATCACCTTCGTTAAAGTAGGTGAAGTCAAAATCTCGTGAGGCTTTGGCTGACCAGAGTCGCAATGTATTGACCGTATTGGTCTGATAGCCGGGAACTGGAATGTCATAGGCCATGGCCATGACTTCGGTCGTTTCAAGCCACTCGCTCACGAGATGGCCTTTGCGGTCAACATATTGCAGCACATGACCATAAAAATTGACCGGATAAAGCACCTGTGGCCGTGGAATTTCCCATGGGTTACCAAATCGAAGCCAGTTGTCAGGTCGCTCAACCTGGTTCCCATTTTTGATGCGCTGGTTGAAAATGCCGTATTCATATCGAATCCCGTACCCATAGCCGGGCAATCCGAGGGTAGCCATTGAATCGAGGAAACAGGCTGCCAGTCGGCCCAGACCACCATTTCCCAGACCCGCATCCCATTCGACTTCAGCCACTGATTCAAGCTCAAGATCCATTTCTTCCAGGGCTTTCCGACATTCATCATAGAGGCCCAGGTTAATCAGACTATTGGTAAGCGTGCGCCCAATCAGAAACTCCATCGAAAGGTAATAGACGCGCTTGGAATCATGCTGGTAATAAGTGTCCTGGGTGCGCAGCCAGCGTTCAATCAGACGATCCCGAATGGTATAGCTCAGTGCCATATAGCGGTCGAGATCGGTGGTTGAAAAGCGGTCTTTGGCAAGGGTGTATTCAAGATGGTCCTGAAACGCGGTTAAGATTGCTTGAGCATCCATGCCGTGATAGAGGGCATGCACATTGAGTTCTTGCTTTGAGTTGGCCATGAGGTCACCTTTGATTGGGGGGAACAAATGTTAATCTGCGCCATGCACATTGCAGGGAGGTCACCGTCAGGAGGAATCGTGGGCAATGCTTGGGACGTCGGCTGCAACGACACAGGGCAGATGGCGAATTGAGATTGGGGCAACGCCGGGTGAATTATGAATTATGAATTATGAATTATGAAATAGGCAGAGTGGTGAAGTAGGTGACTTTGGGCTTTCTCTAGCAGGTTCTTTTGAGGTTATCCTATTGATTTGTCAATAGTTAAAAGTTCATGACTCATAACTCATAATTCATCCTTTCTGGGCGGCGGCAAACATCAGTTCAAATGAAATCTCCTGGCCAGTCCAGGTAGCAAACTGGAGACGAGCCTGTTCAACCAGCATTTCGAGCCCGTCAAGTGTTGCGATTCCCTGTGCCTGAGCCGCCGCCAGAAGGGGTGTCAGGCGCGGACGGTAAATCAAATCATACATCCAGTGCAGTCCACCGAGTTGTTCCG
>DAOQNB010000887.1:0-3070 GCA_035335845.1 Acidobacteriota bacterium
AAACTCCCTTTGGAAGCCGGGCGATTGGATATTTGATTTTCGAACATTTGAAATCCGATCCAACCTGGACCTATCCAGAACGCTGGTTGGATGCACTGAACACTTTTGGTAAATCAGTAATTGACCCGCAGACTGTCCAGATGATCGGGTACCTTGACTGGATGGATCAACGACCCAGATTTGGAGGTGATGATTTGTTTGATGCTACGTTCCGATTAGTGCAAACTCCTGAAGGAGAAGCACTTGACTACATCATCCGATTTTGTGCTGAGGGGGTTGTCCGACGGATCACACCAGCTTCGTTTGAATGGGCAGGCATTGATGACCCTGATGCCTTTTTACCTGATTTGGATCAGCTTTATGCATTGTTGATTCAAAGTCCTGATGAAACGGGGGATGATGAATTTACCAGGCATCGAATGAGAATTCACATTGCTGGATTGCTTGGTAAATCTGGTATTCAAGGACATAAAAGACTTCTGGCAGCTCTCGACCAACCTGATTCCACCGTTCATATTTCTGTACTCATTGCAATTGGGTACTTGATTGAGGAAATTGATTTTACCCCTCCACCTTTGGAACGCTTTTTGACAGATACTGACGAAATTGTTCGCACCCTGGCTGTAGCGACGTATTTTCAAGCTTTTCAACAGTTACCTGCTGAGTTTATTCCCGCCAGGGTTGCTCAAGATTTGTTCGAGGTTCTGACTGAGAGTAACTGTCGAATTGTCGGGAAACGATCACTGCGAATAAGGTTGATTCCTGTCTTTGCCTGGTTACTTGAGCAGGATAACAGTCTGGTTGATTTTTTGATTCGCAGTTTATCTCTGGAAGGGGAAGGGAAATGGTTAGCTGTAAACTGTTTGGATTCAATTCGATCACTGACCGAAGAACAATTTGCCACTCTTTTTCAGATATTTTCAAGCGAAATACAACAGGGGGAAGATTCAATTGGGGTATTTCTCTGGGAAAAAGGCCATCCTTTGGCCCGTCAGCAATATTGGGACGCCCTGCTCAATAAACAATCACCAATTCATCAAAAGGCTTGTACCTTAATTTTGGATGAACCTTATGATTGGCGCGAAGCCCCAGAATTGATTGCCGGATATTGGAAGCTGGTTGAACCACACGACAAACTGCGCCTGATTCACAAGCTGGCCCGGCGACGAAATCGGCTGAGGAGTGTCAGTGCCCATTTTCGGGAAATAATGCCGCAGTTGCTGGAGTGGCTTCACCACCCGGATTTTTCTATTCAGAGTGAAGTTGCCGAAGCACTGGCAGCAATCGGAGAAAGCGCTGAACTTGTCGTTCCTGCTCTGTTGGAAAAGCTCAGGCCATTTGCTGACAATCCTGAGAACTTCTCGGATGAGTTTGAAGATCGTCCGTCCTTTTTGAGAAATGTGATTGAGTCGCTTGCACGATTTGGCCCGGCAGCAATGCAAGCAGTTCCAATGATTTACAGGATTGGAGCAAGCCTTGAGAGTAAAAGATATTTGCTCACCAAAATCATGGAATCCCTGCCGGAATTTGGACCGGAAGGCGTCCGGGCATTATTTTCATTGGTTCGCTCACGAGAAGACGATTATGTTAGAGACTGGCGTGTGCGTCGCATCCTGGTACCGTATGGAGGAACGTTTGTTCCCCAACTCATCGAAGCGATGAATATCCCTGAACTGCAACCGATGGCGGTTCAAACACTTTCGGCGATTGGTCTGAAAGCCAAAGCCGCGATTCCGATTTTGCTTCACGCCTTTCATCATCAAAACACCTGTGGCCGCACTGTGCTGGCGGATTGTTTCGGTTGCATTGGGAACGGCGACCCGAAGGTGATTGCGGCGTTGAGTTCGGTGACCCGTGATGCAGACCTGGAACTTCGGTTGATGGCGATTGATGCCCTTCGAAGAATCGGCAACCCAGCCACCGAGGTATTGCGTGAACTGGTCGAATGGCCTCCAGTCGAAGCCCAGGACCTGACGTTGTGCTGGGCACTCAATGCCTTGAGTGACTGTTACGACGAAAGCCACGAAACCCGAGTTTTGTGCCAACACCGATTGAGTCACCCTTCGCCAGGGGTCAGGTTCTTTGCCCGTTGTGTTTTGAGAAAGATGAATTGCCCTGATGCTGCGGGCAATGTCAGTGTCAGATGAATTTGACCTTTCTATAATTGTAATTGCATGATTAAAAACTCCGCTGTAGCTTCTTTTCTTCAATACTCGTGTACCCACAAACCCTGAGGGAGTAAGCAAACCTCGTCCAAGATAAGAGGTGACCATAAATCTATGTCAGCAGAGCAGTTAACTGAAGTTATGGAACAAGTTGGTCAATTGACCAATGATGAAAAGTTGGTATTGGCGATTCGGTTGCTAGAAGCAATTCAGACGCCGAAGAGTGAGCATGAAGATTTATCTACGTTGCAACAAATTGATGGAACTCCTGACTTGAAGCGACAGAAAGAACGAGCCTGGATCGAGCAACATCGCACTGAATATGCTGGTCAATGGGTTGCCCTGAATGGAGACCGGTTGATTTGCCATAGTTTCAATGCCAGTGAAGTTTTTGAAACTGCTCGGCAGTTGGGGTATTCATCACCTTACGTGATGCAAGTTCAACCATCTGAAGAACTCCCCTTTGCAGGATGGTAACGTAATGTCCCATTTACTCAATTTCGAACATGTGTATCGTTATGACATGGATCGGGTCGGGATCACCGTCAACGTCGAGTTAAGGCTTCTGGATCTGGCAGTTACGTTTGATGCCCAGGTTGATACAGGGGCGAGTTTTTGTATTTTTCAACGTCAGTATGGTGAGGCGCTTGGAATTGATATTGAGCGTGGTGATCGCGTCGTTGTCGGAACGGCAACTGGCACCTTTATTGTCTACGGACATATGGTGACACTCTCAACTGTGGGATTGGAGTTTGACTCAATGGTATTTTTTGCCAGTCACGAAGGGTTTAGCCGGAATGTTCTTGGGCGAAATGGCTGGTTAAACAAGGTTCGGTTCGGATTGATTGAGTATGAAGGAAAGTTATTCCTCAGCCAGTATTGAGTTTGATTGCGATTTCCCGACG
>DAOQNB010000888.1:0-3067 GCA_035335845.1 Acidobacteriota bacterium
CCACATTGGCTGCTTCCTGCCGCTGTCTTGTCCGTTCATCTTCTTTGATTACTGCATTGTGTGTGCTTGTTTCATGATCAGTCATTCGGCTTTTCTTCCTCTCAAAAGAATTTAGTTGATAGTCAGTCGTTGATGAGTCAGTAGTCAGTCGTCAGCCGTCAGTAGTCAGTCGTCAAGTGTTGGGAATTGAGAAATCTTGTCAAGTGTATTTGGTTCTATCGGTACTGGTTACGAACCTTTTTTCCCGGAAACGAGCTCACAAAGCGTATCAGGATTTGGGCGACTGACGACTGACTCATCAACGACTGACTTTTAAGCAGTTTTGATCGTTTCAACTGACTCCAGTCCAAGCTCCATGATGCTTTGTTTTCGCATCTGGAACTTTTGGATTTTCCCAGTCACCGTCATTGGAAAATGTTCAACAAACTTGAAATAGCGCGGGATTTTTTGGTGGGCGATCTGGCCACGACAAAACTCCTGGAGTTCTTCAGAAGTGGCGGTTTCGCCGTCGCGAAGGTGTATCCAGGCCATGACTTCTTCGCCGTATCGTTGATCTGGAACCCCAATGATCTGTACATCTCTGATTTTCGGGTGGGTATGAAAAAATTCTTCGACTTCGCGAGGTGAAATTTTTTCTCCGCCTCGAATAATCATGTCTTTGATCCGCCCCACGATATTTACAAAGCCTTCTGAGTCCATAACCGCCAGATCCCCGGTGTGCATCCAGCGGGCCTGATCAATGGAAAGATGAGTTGTTTCAGGATCATTCCAGTAGCCAAGCATCACGTTGTAGCCGCGGGTGCAGAGTTCGCCAGGCTGCCCAATCGGCACCACCTGGCCCGTCTCTGGATCAATGATTTTGGCTTCAACGTGCGGCAGGATTTGCCCAACCGTACTGATGCGTTTTTCAGGTGGAGTGTCGGTTCGAGTCTGGAAGCTGACCGGGCTGGTTTCCGTCATTCCATAGGCAATTTCAAACTCGTGCATATGCATGAGCGTGGTGACTTTTTTCATCAGTTCAACCGGGCAAGGCGCACCAGCCATGAGTCCAGTTCGGAGGCTGCGCAGGTCATAATTGGAAAAATCAGGATGCTCCAGCTCACTGATAAACATCGTTGGCACGCCGTGCAAGGCGGTGGCCCGTTCGGCTTCGACCGTTTCAAGCACCGCCCGTGGGTCAAATCCTTCACTCGGATAAATCGCAGCGGCGCCATGGGTCAGGCAAGCCAGATTCCCAAGAACCATTCCAAAGCAATGATAGAGTGGTACTGGAATTACCAGCCGGTCACGCTCAGTGAATTTCATTCCTTCACCGACAAAATAGCCGTTGTTCAAAATATTGTGGTGGCTGAGGGTTGCTCCCTTGGGAAAGCCAGTTGTGCCGCTGGTGTATTGAATATTGATTGGGTCATCAAATTCGAGTTGACCTTGACGGCTGGCTAACTCTTCTGGACTGATCGCCTGTGCCAGGGTTGCCAGATCTGACCAGCACAGCAAACCCGTGACCGGTTCTGGTTCCAGGCTGATGAGAATCTTCAGATGTGGAAACGTGCTGACGTCGAGCTTCCCAGGTTCTGAAGCGTGGAGTTCAGGTATCAACTCACACACCATCTGGGTGTAATTTGAAGTCTTGAAATGCGGGGCAAACACCAGCACCCGACACCCCGATTGCTTGAGCGCATATTCAAGTTCGTGCAACCGGTAACTTGGGTTGATGTTGACCAGAATCGCCCCAATTTTGGCGGTGGCATATTGCAGGGTCGCCCACTCGGCATTGTTCTGAGACCAGATTCCAACGCGGTCGCCTTTCTGGATTCCCAGTTTTAAGAGTCCGCGGGCGCATTCGTTGACGACGACCTGGAATTGGCGATAGGTGTAGCGTCGCTTCTGGTGGCGAACAATGAGGGCTTCCTGATCGGGAAACTGATCAACAATCTGGTCAAACAGGTCTCCAATCGTCAGGCCGAGCAAGGGCGTGGTGCTGGTGCCACTGGAATAGCTTTTAGGAGAATCTTTGTGCATCGGAAGGGGTCCTGTGAATACAGTTCATAAAAAGCCTTCGCTTTTTACCACAGAGCGAACTTCAGAACCCAGAGGAAGACTGATTGACTGGCTCAATCGGTGGGTGTTTCTTAAGATTCGGCTTTACTTTTTGACTGGTTTTTCCTATTACCTTCAAACCAATCCACTTGATTGATCCTTGCCCACCCTGACCCAAACCAGAGATGACACACTCACACCTTCAAATCCTGATTCGTGATGCCCGGCCAGATGATGCTGAGGTTTTATCTGAGCTATTCGATGAACTTGGCCGACCAACCCCAGCCGCGACAGTTGTTGAGCGAATGAAGACGCTGGATGGGCCGGGCAATCGGATCCTGGTGGCCGAATACAATGGCGCCGTGGCTGGTCTTTTGACCCTGCACCAGACACCAAACCTCCACGCTGGCCCGGATGGTCGCATTACCGCCCTGGTGGTCAGTGCCCAGGCTCGCAATCTGGGAATTGCCACCCGGCTGGTTCAAGCTGCCGAAGCCATTTGCCGTGAGTGGAAGTGTCACCGGATGGAAGTCATGAGCGCTATCGAACGCGTTGATGCTCATCGCCTGTATGAACACCTTGGCTATCGTGAGACCCGCAAACGGTTTCGCAAAGAACTTGAAATTGATCGAACTGATAGGTAAAGCCCTGGAATTGCTGGAGTTTTCTCAATGCTCATTGCTTTCTGGATCGTGCTTGGACTCAATGCACTGTGGTTTGGTGCGGCGTTCAGGTACTTTAGCCTCACACCTGAGACGGCGGCAAAGTTGCTGGTGCCAAAGTCAGCCCGAAATTCACCGCTGTTTGAAACCATCACCGCTTCGGTGCGCTTTCTGGGTGGGATGAACCTGGCGCTTTCAGTTTTTGCGGTTCTTTTATTGATCAATCGTCAGTTGTTTCCCGAAACACACCAAAATGCCCTGTTTGCCTTTGTGTTTGCCGTGGCCCATGCCAGCCAGTTTGCCTATAACCTTCCGGTTGCCCTTGGCGGTGGTCGCAAAGGTGAAGCCCTGTGGCCGGTTTTGAG
>DAOQNB010000889.1:0-3063 GCA_035335845.1 Acidobacteriota bacterium
GACCTTGGGTCTGGGGCTGAAGAAAACGGGCTGAAGAGGTGAGGGCAATCCTCAACTCCTGGCCTGGTTTCTTCAGCCCTTTTCCTTTGCAAGGCTGTAACTTGCCAGTCGCAGAGCACATTTCAGAACCAATCATCAGGAGGAAATAATACCAGTTTGTAGTCAGTAGCCCATAGTCAGTAGTTCGCTAACTCCATCTGATTGAATTACTTGACTGTTTTCTAATACAAGGGTTTCATTGCAGAATAGTATTACTTATTTTTCCCCAATTTTTAATCGAGATTGTATTGCTGGAGGGCTTTCATTTGATCTGCTTCCAGGTCTGGAAATGACTGAACACTACTGGCTCTTTTATCAACCTCGGCTCCAACAGTTTATTTTGAATGAGCCTGGAAAATATGAAATACAGGCTGAGTTGATGGGGGATGATTCAAAGACAATTTCTTCAAACGTTGTGAAATTGCAGGTGGTTCATCCCCTGCCCAAAGAACAGGAAGCACTTGCTTTGTTGAGTGACCCCGACCTGGCTGAATTTGCCGTCGGACTGGATACATTCTGGGCTACGAATGAACAAATCGAAACTGGTATTGAAAAAGCCGTCAATTTCGTTGAAGAACATCCCCGGAGTTTGTACTGCCCCATAGTGCGCACCAAACTCAATCAGATGCTTGAGTATTTGAAATCCAGCGACCGATTGCTTTCTCCAAAGCTTCAAAATTACTTCAAAAAGTTCCTCGACGAAAAAGGTGCAATTCAATCACGATGATGAAGACACATGTTGGTCGAAACAGGTTTTAGGTTTTGGGTTTTAGAACTATGATTCACCCGAGGCTGGAACGCTCTGTTTCTGGTCTCCCACTCTGAGGAATCCGGTGAATTCATGAAAGTTCTGATTGCTGATGACGACGAGGTAACCCGGACCCTGGTTCAGTTAAGTCTGGAACGTGCCGGGTACGAAGTGATGGTCACCTGCGATGGCGAAGAAGCCCTGGCCGCTCTGAAAGCAGATGACACAATCCGGATTGTGGTCAGCGACTGGGAAATGCCCAGGTTAAATGGTGTTGAGTTGTGCCAACAAGTTCGAGCTTTCCGGCACAATGACTACACTTATTTTATTCTCCTCACGGCAGTTCACACTGACGATGACCACTATTATCAGGCAATGGAAGATGGCGTAGATGACTTTTTGCTCAAAACCATGGCCACGAAAACCCTGCGTCTGAGGCTCAAAGTTGCCGAACGAATCCTTGGTTTTACCCGCCAGATCAACCAGTTGAAAGAGTTGTTGCCGATTTGCTGTTATTGCAAACGCATTCGGGATGACAATGATTACTGGCAACAGATAGATGAATATATTCACGATCAAACCGGGACTGATTTCAGCCATGGGATTTGCCCAAATTGTTATGATTCACGGGTGAAGCCGATGCTGGACCGGTTACTCCCTCCCAAGCCTTCAGACCCTGCGCAATAATCCCCATCCCAGGTTTGAATTGAGATGCCATTGCCGTGTAGCTGGGGAATTTTCCTGGAAACTCTCCCGGAGCATTGATGGAACCAATGCAATCAAGTGTTTTTCTGACAGGTAGCTAACTTGCTGAAAATCAGATATTTCGTAGCAAAATAAACCACTTGGCACTGGTTGGAATAACAGTTGGCAAAACTCCCGGAATCCGCCCAATCATGGAATATCAATTGCAGATTAAGGCAGCAAATAAACTTGCTTGTTGCCCACAATCCGCAGGCAATTCCCATCAGTGAAGGGAGGAACTGATATGACGGACCGAATGAAATTATTGATCGCCTATGATGGTTCAGAATGTGCCGACGCCGCAATTGACGGCTTGCTCCGCGCAGGATTACCCGAAGAGGCCGAAGCCTTTGTTTTGACAGTGTCAGAAATGGGTCTGGCCGTCCCCCCGCCGAGCATCGGCATGGTCGAAACCAGTTTTTCCAGCGCCATTCAGGATGCAACCGAGGAAGCCCTGCGGATTGCACAAACTGGATTGGACCGGGTCAAAACTCTGTTCCCGCGATGGGAGGTGACGGCTGAAGGACGTTTTGGTTCTCCGGGCCGTGAAATTTTAGAAAAAGCGGTTGAGTTTAACGCCGACTTGATCGTGATTGGCTCTCACGGGCGCTCAGCCGTTGGGCGACTGGTATTTGGCAGTGTTTCAACCCAGGTTGTGACCCAGGCTCACTGCTCAGTCCACGTCGTTCGACCTGGCAAAGCGGCTGTGACCGATCCAGTCAAACTGGTGATCGGCATTGACGGGTCAAAGGGATCCGAAATCGCGGTTGAAACCGTTGCCACCCGCCGCTGGCCGGCTGGAACGGAAGTTCATTTAGTGACCTCTGCCGGACCATTTGATTTGTATGGCGTGGCCTATGACGAAAAGATGGGCTTTGCCAGTAAGTTACAGGCAATGGCGCGCAGGCGGCTCGAAGAAGCTGGCCTCCAAACAATTTCAGTGATTATGGAAGGCGGACCAAAAGAGGTGTTGATGGAAGAAGCCGAACAAATCGGGGCCGACTGTGTGTTTGTTGGCTCTCGCAACCTGAGCCGGTTTGACCGCTGGTTGCTCGGCAGTGTCTCGACGGCGGTAACCACCCGTGCCCATTGCACTGTTGAAGTCGTCCGCAAACACGGCGCTGAAGAGTAATATCGGTGAATCGTCAGTAGTCAGTAGTCAGTAGTCAGTAGTCAGGTGTTGGGAATTGAGAAATTCTGTCAAGTGTATCTGGTTTTATTTGACTCGTTTAGGAACAAATTTCCCATGATGGATTTCTTTGGAACAAGCTGGAAATCCAGTTTTAGCCTGCAAAGCAGGTACCAGAGAGTAGCCCCTTTCACGTGTAGGTATTTGGTTTTGCACCGCGAAGCGTTGCGGTTCGGGATGCTCAATCCAACTCACACCCTGTTTCGTCCTGTGGCAATGCAATCAAAAAATCTACACGTGAAAGCTACTGACTACTGACTTATCAACTACTGACTACTGACCGCTTTCTATGAATCACGTTTGATCCTGGTGGCAGTTATTGAGCCGTCTGAATTTTCCGAGC
>DAOQNB010000890.1:0-3062 GCA_035335845.1 Acidobacteriota bacterium
CTTCATTCTTCATTCTTCATTCTTCATTCTCAATTCTTCATTCTTCATTCTTTATGGTCAGGCTGTGGTTAAAACTTTAGCGAGAAACCGGCCTGTATGTGAATGTGATACCTGGGCAATGTCTTCAGGGGTGCCACACCCAATAACAGTTCCTCCGGCATGGCCACCTTCTGGTCCGAGGTCAATGACCCAGTCTGAAACCTTGATCACATCCAGATTATGCTCAATGATGACGAGCGAGGCGCCCAGGTCAAGCAACCGCCGAAATGCAAAAAGCAGTTTATTGATATCATCAAAATGAAGCCCGGTGGTGGGTTCATCAAAGATATAGAGCATGCGGCTTGTCCCTGGTCGCGACAAAAACGTGGCGAGTTTGATGCGTTGGGCTTCACCGCCAGACAGTGTGGTTGCCGACTGTCCAAGCCGTAAATACCCAAGGCCAACTTCATCGAGGATTTTGAGACGATCACTGATTTTTTTGACGTTTGAGAAGAAACTGATTGCTTCCCGAACCGTCAGATTGAGCACATCATGAATGCTTTTCCCACGATACTTGACCGCCAGCACTTCAGGGCGGAACCGCTGGCCATGACAGTCGTCACAAATCAGTTCCACATCCGCCAAAAATTGCATTTCGACGGTCACTGTCCCATCCCCCTGGCACGTCTCGCACCGGCCACCCGGCAGGTTGAATGAAAAATGGCTGGCGGTCCATCCCGCGTTTTGGGCTTCGCGCGTGGCGGCAAAGAGTTCGCGGATTCCATCATACACTTTGAGGTAGGTGGCCGGGTTTGAGCGCGGGGTTCGACCAATTGGGGACTGGTCAACACAAATGACTTCGTCAATATATTGCTTGCCATCAATTTCAAACGTCGGGACGCGTTTTCCATTTTCAGGTTCGCGTTGCAACCCTCGATACAGCACATCATGCACCAGGGTTGACTTTCCTGAACCAGAAACCCCCGTGATACACACCATCAGTCCCAGGGGAATCTCAACCGTCAGGTTTTTCAAGTTGTGTTCACGGGCGCCAGAAATCGTTATTTTTCGGTTTCCAGGTGTCCGCCGGGTTTGGGGTTTTTTAATTGAGTTTTCTTTCCGCAGATATTTGGCCGTAAGTGATGTCGGGTGCTTGAGCAGTTCCGGCAACGTTCCCTGGAAAATGACTTCACCGCCAAACTCACCCGCTCCGGGTCCAATGTCAATCAAGTAATCTGCCGCCAGCATCATGTCTGGATCATGCTCGACGACCAAAACGGTGTTCCCAATATCGCGCAATCGCTGCAGTACCTGAATCAGGCGGTGACCATCGCGTGAATGCAGCCCAATGCTTGGTTCATCCAGCACATAGAGCGCCCCCACCAGCGAAGACCCGAGATGGGTTGCCAGTTGGATCCGCTGGGCTTCACCACCCGAAAGGCTTGAGGTCAGCCGGTCAAGCGTCAGGTATTCCAACCCGACATCTTTCAGAAACCGTAACCGATGCCGGATTTCAGTCAGAACCCGGTCGGCAATCGCCAGTTCTTCAGGTGTCAGCGATAAGCTTTCAAAAAAATCGGCAGCGTCTTCGATGGTCATGGCCAGCGTGTCAACGATTGGCTTGCCACCGATTCGAACGGCGCGGGCTTCCGGGCGAAGCCGTCCCCCATGACAATCCGGGCAGCAGGTGTAGCTGCGATACTTGGCCAGAAACACCCGGATGTGCATTTTGTATTTTTGTTGTTCCAGTGAATCAAAAAAGCCGCGAATGCCTCCCCAGCCGTTGGTGCCTTCAAATAAAAGTGTTCGATGCTCTGGGCTGAGTTGATGAAACGCCACGGTCATTGGGATTTTATGGCGCTGGCATACGGTTCGGAGTTCACGCTGGGCAAATTCAAATTGTGATTTGGTCCATGGCTCAATCGCCCCTTCTTCAAGCGTCAGTTTTGGGTTTGGGACAACCAGATCCAGATTCAGGCCGACAATATCACCAAAGCCCTGACAGGTTGGGCAGGCCCCATAGGGGTTATTAAAACTAAACAACCGTGGCTCGCGCATCGGGTAGCCAATGTGGCAGGTTTTGCATTCAAAATCTTCGCTAAATCGAAATTGCTGCGCCGTTGGACCAACGGTTTGAATTTCAACTTTGCCGTTTCCTTCGCGATACGCTGTTTCCAGGGAATCAACCAGCCGCTCACGGGTATCAGGGCGGACCACAAGGCGGTCAACCAGAACTGATGTTTCGTGAAAATCAGCAAATGGAAACGCATCGGGTGTGGTCAACTCAAAAATTTCGCCCCGGCGGTAGAGTCGGGTAAATCCACGTTGCATCAGGCTCATAAGATACCCTTTGACCCGGCGTAATTCAGCCTCGCCATCTTCGGGCGTGATTGACGCCTCACGTGACCGGAGCGGTTTGCCGCGCCTGCGCAGACCTCCGTCCGGTGTGAGCGATTCATCAATCATTGAGTCATCAAGGTCATCAAATGCCCCGTCATCTTCACTTCCAACATTGACTTCCGGCATAAAATTGATGCCGGACGCGGCTGGGAACAACACATAAAACCGGGTGCCTTCAGGCAATTCAAGGACTGTATCCGCAATGGATTGAGGCGTATCGCGTTTGACTTCGACACCACACTGATAGCAAAACGTGTGTCCAACACGGGCATAGAGCAGCCGCAGATAGTCATGAATTTCAGTTTGCGTGGCCACGGTTGACCGTGGATTGCGAGCCGAGTTTTTCTGACGCACTGCAATCGCCGGGCAAATTCCCGTGATTTCGTCCACATCCGGCTTGTCAATCCGCTCTAAAAACTGTCGCGCATAGGCTGAAAGCGATTCGACGTACCGGCGCTGGCCTTCGGCATACACCGTATCAAAGGCCAGTGAAGATTTCCCAGACCCACTCACGCCGGTCACCACCGTGAGCTGGTTGAAGGGAATGGTCACACTGATATTTTTGAGGTTGTGGACTCTGGCCCGGCGAATGAGAATTGCCTCATCTTCGGCGTGGGCTGACAGGTGCTGCGGAGAGATCAACGGAGCTGTAGTAGACATTGTATCTTTGTCGTGAAGAGCAA